>JAUUVE010000020.1 GCA_030589715.1 Desulfobacteraceae bacterium
ACTCGGGGCTGTCAAGGTGGAGTTCGGTCTGCCGCAGCAAGCTCTCTTGTCCGGCATCGTAACCATAGCCGGCGCCGTAAAGAAGCCGGGTCTTTGTCTTGTTGGCAAGCATGATCATCCCGCGATCAAAATCCAACCGTTTCTCCATCACACCCGTTACAGCGTTGAGGAGCTCATCAATATCCAACATGGTAGAGGTGGCCTGGCCGATCTCTTGAATAAGCAATGCATTGTTGTAACGGATGTTCATCTCCTCCAAAAGGTGCTTCGCTGCATCGCCCTGGGTTTCGATGGTCTCTGTCAGCTCCTTTTTCTCGAGATGAGTTGAATAGAAGCAAAGCCCTATGGCAAGGACGGAACAGATGGAAGTTAAGACAACCCAAGACGGCACCGGCAATATGAAGAAAAGCGGAACCAGGGCCAGGACACAAGATATCATAAAATAGTTGCGCAAGAGCCTCCACGTCAGGGAGTGGCTTCTTTCCCAGGAGATTATATAGCGGCCGACCGTTGCACCATTGTGAAGACATTCCGGGTGCTCAACACTGGCAAATTTGTTGGTGAAGACCTTGGCCACAGACTCCAGGAGACCCAGCCGATTGTCGCATTGATAGGGTTTTTCCTTTACACCTGGCCTGGGAGTGACCGTGATCTCTACCTTGTTGCTGCCCAGTCTTTTGGTCTTGAACGTGGTGGCCCGAGTCAGGTTGGAGGCAAACTTCTCCAGCATGTTGTAAGCCGTGGCTGGCGTCATAAAACCCAAAGCGTATTGACGCAGTGCCCCCGAGGCCTGAGAGAAAGCGGCATAGCGTCCGACGTCCCGGGCAATGCTTGGAGATCCGGTCTCCTGAGCCAGGATTTCGTAGAAATCATCAACTTGCCTCTGGCTAAACCAATGACCCTCATCTTCCACTTCGTAGATGGCCATTCCGGCATAGCTCAAGATCGAATCCATATCAATAGTTGGATGGTTTTTCTCCAGATATTCCAAAAAGGTCTTTATGACACTACTGTTATATAGTGGGATATCGTTCATGTTGCTGCACTCGCCGCTACTAAAGATCAGAAAACCATATTGAGGGGGAATCCCGATGATTCAACTATTTCGGTAATATAGCGAGACTACTATATTCATGTCAATGACGATCAAGGCGGACACCCTGTTAAAGGAGGAAAGAAGGGTAGAGCTTCATAGAAGCTTGTAACGGAAGATGTCCGGGAGACCTATTGTCCTGCTGTACGAGACTGATGCGGGGCCCCCTTCATATTTTCAAATCTGAGTCTGAACTTCCTCTTCATGTATTTCATATACTCGTCTCCATGGCTAACATCCAGGATCCATACATGATACACCTTTTCGTACGGCACCCTGTTGGCCTTGACGTAGTCCAGCGGATAAATCAGGACAGGAATTCTCTCCATATTGTAGCCACCTGTCAGATGGCCAATGGCAGAGGAGAGTATATTCCAAGGAAGTCCTTCCGGATTGGTCACCAAGATCTTGATGCAGTTTAGCACCTCGGAGAGATTCAAACCCACATCGGATTTATTCACGATCAAGACGGCATACAGTTCATCCTGACAGGTAAGTGAATATGTCTCAACTCTTCTGTAAAAGCCTTCCCGGGAATAGATTTCCTCGAGGGATCTGGCGCTGTGTTTTTTCTGACCAAGGCCCAGTGCATCAAGGAGGAGTCCCCCGGAGTGATTATTGTAAAACCGATTGAGCCCCCACAGGTCTGTTGCCGTACAGCTACTCATGGTCCATCCCCCCGGAAGTTTGTTACCCAATGAGAGTCCCGTATAAGGCAGGTATGAAAAGAGGTCTATAGAACAGACCTTGCTTCTTTTCAGACTTCTTGAAAATCCTCCAAAGACTCTATCAGGAAACTTATTCTCCGGGCGGAAATAACTCATAACATAGTCTATTTTCATCGACGGCAGGCGATGCATATCATTCAGGTAGCTCATGATTTGCTTCAGCACACCAAAACCTGCTCGTCTTTGGTCCATTGCTCTTGCAGCATGGTGCTGAATCAACCACGCCCTTTCGTAGGCCATGACCATGGAGATATGGCCATAAATTTTTCCGTTCCTCTGGAAGGTAAAGTGCTGGGCGATCTCAGGGCTATCCTTATAGAGTCTCCTATAGGTCTCCTTAAACTTCTCGGGATGGGAATGGATAAGGCCATACTTCTTGGGATAGATAAAACCTGTGCTAAAGAGGAACTCCCATAGGGCCCCCAAATCCACATCAGAGGAGATGAAGGCATGTCGGTCCAGGGCATTGGCCAGGAGGTGTGCCAGACGGCTGTAAGAGCCAATATCCATGTCCAAGATGGACAGACCGTAGCGGAAACCGGCTTCTCTGTCTCCTGATCTGTAAACTACCTGTGCGGCACATGGAATCTTTAGGGCACCTGCAAAATTGATTGTTAGCTCCGGGATGATCATGCCCTGTATCAGGTACCCCTCATCCGCCCCTTCGCGAACAGAAAAACCCGATGTGGAGATATTAGAGACCTCCAACTGGACCCTTTTGTTGCAAAGGGGGTGGTCGAAGCTGAGGTACGGTGGTGGCACCAGTTCTTGCCGGGGATTGCGGATCTCTCTCTTTCGGAAGCGTCTCATCTCCAGGTGGGCAGGTAAGAGAACCATCTCCCTGGCTTGAAGCTCTGCCCCCTGTCGAATGTACCGACAGGGTCCGGCAAAAAGGATCCGGCCGTGTCGTTTCAACTGAACATTCACCGATTCCTCTGAATTAAGCCAATAAGAGGATAAATGTGCTGTGGGCCCCACCCTGACTCGAAATGCAATAGGGCTAAAGTCCACCAGGCTGCCTTTGACCCAGAACCCTCTTTGACTTAACTCCGCATCCACATCCCGGCAGGGATACCGCCGTACCTGTCTTTTGCCTAGAACATGGCTCACCCCAGGTAATTGAACCGTTATGTTTTCCCTATTCAATTCAAGCAATTTGGCTGGCACCACTATCATCGCCTTGCCATCATCGATAAGGAGATTCAAAAAGCGATATCTCATTAGCTCTGGACCTGGTAAGCCTTTTTCAGTCCAGGAGAGGCAAAGTTCTCTTCCAAAGCACGGATTTGGATGTGCAGTTAAGAGTATGCTGTCTTTGTCCCCAGGAAGCCCCAGGTGAATGAAAATATTCTTTCCAGTGAAATTTAAATAATTAAATATATTTATTACCTCTTTTTCATCTATTAGTTCAGAATTTTTGAGCCTGTCCGTGAGTTCCCTGTGTCGAAATAACCGCGGTAGCGGAGGGAATTCCGAACCCCGGGTGAAATTGACGGGTCTTGCGGTATGGATTCTTTGTAACGATCGGTTTTCCTTCATTTGGATTCTCCTTTCTTCGGTGTTCCAACAGGAAACACCATCACTTCATCAATCAAAAGAGGCTCCACCGGCTATACAAAAACAACATGCCCTCTTTAAAGAAGATAGTGTAGACCTTATATGACCTGGTATTCCCATTTTCCATCAGCAAGTTGAGCACCCTATCCTTGATGGGCTGTCGCAGAAAAGTGGGAACTTCGTCGTAGATCTCCTGCAATATCAGTACTTCCCTCTTTGATATTCCTTGGTACAGGTTCGCCATCCATTCCTTGGTGTATTTCATCTTGACAAACGAGAGATGGAAGGCCAACATATCCCGCCAGTTTCTTACTCGATTATGGAACTGCCAATCGAAAAGCAGTTTGAAGATACTCCTGGATGTCCTTTTTCTTATCAAATTGATCGATTGCCCAAATATCTCTTTCTCCGCTTCTTCATTTATCCATTGGAGCCGGAAGCTGTAGTCCAGCAAATAGGCTGGCACCCGGACATCCGCAAGAGTCAATTTCGGGGCCTCACCTTTCCCCAATGCATCAGAATCCGTGAAGCGGAAATCCTCGCCTGATAGCCCTTTTTCGCCTAAACGAGCATCCATTTTATCTCCGGCGACCGCCACGTCTTTGAGTTGTTTTGCAATATCTTCCATGGAATTTCCTTCTCGTTTTAAGAGCCTGACTAGTTGGATCCGGTCCATGGCCTCATAGGGGAAGTAGCCTATCTTCTTGGCTCCGCCCGCCCCCTCCCTCGGCTTTTGTACAAAAGGTTTCGGTATAATCCCTAACTTAATATAGTTGTTGAGTGTTGCCCTTGAAATACCTGTTTTTGAAAGGATTTCTTTTGTATTGACCCAATTTTGAGAAATGGAATTGGACACTTCAAAGCCTTTATTTAGACAGTTTCATGCTATTTTATGGTTTTATTGTTTAATTTTGACTTCTATAATTATACAATATATTTTTTTATGTGTCAAATCAAATATTTATATTGTCTATATTATTTAGTATGTATGGATGATGATTAGGCCACACCTGGCCCATAAGGATATGGATTCATAGGGTTCCCAGGTTGAAGAACACCCGACGATTGCTGCCGGGATGTTCGACCCTCTAGTCAACTGAAATGGGGAGCAACTCCCTCTTTGACTCTAAACTCAGTGAAGCATGATCAGGGAAACTACCCCTTTAGAATCCTGCTGCAAACTACACCCTCTACTAAGACATATAAACAAGGCCTCTTTTAGCTGATTGGCTGTGATTTCTGCAATAAAATCTTTTCCATCACAGATGACTTAAACCTTTTTAGAGCGCAGATCATCACCTAATACAAGTTCAGTCGTGTTAAGCCGATATTTGACGTAGTCGTTTGCGATGGCAACAACGCAAAACGAATTAGTAATCCTTGACTACAATAGAATTAGCGTCTAAAAAATGAGTTAATCCCATAATCAATATCAGAAAAGGGGGTGGGCAAGTGGCTTTAGAAGCCATTATCATATCCGATTCGGGTTCGGAAAGTTTGTCTGCAACTAATCCGTTAAGGCTGAACATTGACGGCCGGACGGCCGATATCCAAGTGGTGCAAAACTTTCTTACCCATGCCGGCCAGGTTCAATTGCCGATTGAAGACGACGGCCTGATGAGCTGGGCTTCGGCACCCAAGCTAAACGGAATTTATTTGTTGAATTACCTTACCAAACACAATTTTAACGTGGAGCTGGTTGACAACTTTTATAATGAAAAAGATCGTTTCCGTCAGTTGCTCGCACGCAATCCGCGAGTGGTGATCATTTCCACCACCTTTATTCCGGGCAAACAAAGCCTTGGGAAGCTTGTAGCCCATATCCGCGATTTGGCACCGGATGTGTTTGTTGTCGTGGGTGGGCCCCTGCTGTATGTGTCTTATTTAATCCATAAGCGAAGTAAGGAGCCGGGATATGACACGCAGTCTGCAAAAAACGAATTTCTATTTCTCGAAGTAAATAATGAACCCGCCGTCGACCTTTATATCATCAGTCTGCGCGGTGAACAGATTCTTTGTGATGTATTGGGCAATATTCGGGAGAACAAAGGGGTCGACTGCATTCCCAACAGCGCCCGTTTGGTCGGAAATGCCTACCATTTTACCAAAAGGGTTGACGACATCGCCGGCTCCGAGGACTTTCCCATTGACTGGCCAGCGCTTCCAGACGCCATCTTCAAATCTGGCGTCGTCCCCATACAGGCTTCCACCGGGTGCTCGTTTCACTGCGCTTTTTGCAACTTCATCAAGGATCAACGGCTAAGCTGGGTTAAACCGGTTGAGCGCATAGTGGCAGAAATGAAGGCGGTCGCAGAGCGAGGAGCCCGCTACGTGTGGTTTGTAGATGACAACTTCCGGCTGGGTAAAGGAGATTTGGAAGCGGTCTGTCGCCGATTCATAGACGAAGGTTTTGACCTTTACTGGATGACCTTCATCCGGGCCAGCACCCTGGAAAATGTCAATCCTGAGCTGTTGCGACAGGCTGGCTGTATCGAAGTACAGCTGGGGTTGGAGTCGGCAGATCCCCAGATCTTAAAAAACATGGACAAAAAGGCTTCGCCGGAACTCTATGACCGTGTGCTTCAAAAACTGCTTAAGGCCGGCATCAACTGTTCCTGTTACTTTATTTTCGGCTTTCCGGGAGAAACAGAAGAGAGTGCGCAACGCACCAGGGATTTTATCAAAGCCTATGATGATACACAGTACAGAGGCAATCTTTGCTGGTCGATGTTTCCGTTTATTTTGGCTCCGCTAAGCCCGATTTATGAGCCCATGGCACGCAGAAAATACGGTCTCTCTGGATATTTACATAAATGGCAGCATGCCACCATGAATTCCGATCAGGCCCGAGATCAGATCGTGAAAACATTTTTTGAGATTGAAAATTCCGGCCCCATTTATCGTGGGGACAACCAAGATATCCTTCGCCTTCTGGGGCCGTTCGGGCGCAAGAAATTTGAAGCCGCGCGCCATCGACTGTCAAAGATGGCTTTAACAGGCAAGTTGGGAAAAGAAAATATTCTTCAAGCCTTCAAACTGGTTCTGTCCGCCTAAGGAAAGCTCTGCCATGCATACTAATTATATAGCGTGTAAACGGGGACAACGAAAACTTAATTTCTCCGAGTCCTGGATACGGGCCGAAACATATCCCGAAACGAGTTCAGTTCACGGCAGCCAATCACCTTGGCAACCAGGAAATATATGACAATGCCGCTCAGAATCAGGCCACCCAGGTTTATTGTCATGTCCCAGAATCCGCCACTTGAATGGGTGCTCAGCCACCCGGAATGCAGACAGTAGATCCCTGCCCCCATAGCAGCGGCTGCAAGGGCGGACTTTGAGGCCGAGACAAGGATTGGCCTTAACTGTCCAATAGCAACCTTCCGCTTCAGGAAAAAGGCCAAGAGACAAAACTGTAGAGATGAGGCCAAAGACAAGGCAAGCGCAAGCCCAGCGTGTTTTAAAGGCCCCATAAAGGTCAAGCTAAAGATCAGATTGGCCACTACAGCGACAATCGCCACCTTTACTGGAGTCTTTGTGTCCTGAAGGGCATAGAAGGCGGATACCATCACCCTGATCCCGGAAAAGGCCAAGAGGCCGAGGGAGTAGAAAAATAAGGCCTTATTTGTCATTAGGGTGGAGTAAATATCGAATGCCCCCCTTTCAAAGAGGACTCGAACGATGGGATCTCCAAGGACAATCAAGCCGACTACGCATGGTAAGGTGATAAAGAAGACCAGGCGAAGACTATAGCTCAAGGTGTCTTGAAACTCATTTAGGTCTTCTTTGGCGGCCTGGATTGAAAGGGACGGAAGGGCTGCCGTACTAATGGCAATGGCAAAAACCCCTAAGGGAAATTGGACGAGACGGTCGGCATAGTAAAGCCACGAGACACTCCCCTCTGCGAGGAATGTGGCCAGGAGAGTACCCATAAATTGGTTAAATTGGTACACTGCGGAGCCCACGATAGCGGGAAGCATGAGGAGCCCGATCCTCCTTACCGCTGGGTGGCCAGGCTGCCAGAGGGGAAACATCCTGAGCCCTTCCTTAAGAACCCAGGGGATCTGAAGGCCGACCTGTAGGATACCCCCGATCAGAACACCAAGAGCGATCCCCACAATCGGCTCGGGACAGAGAGGAGAAATGAAATATGCCGCCCCTATGATACCGACGGTTAGAAAGATGGGTGCGGCCGCGGGTGCCCCGAAATGGCGCAGGGAGTTTAAGACACCCATAAAAAAGGCCACCAGGCTAATAAAGAATATATAAGGAAAGGTAATACGGGTTAGGAGGACGGTTAATTCGTACTTATCCCCCGAACCCCCGAAGCCAAAGGCCTGGATCCTTACTATCCATGGTGAGAGAAGAACCCCAAGGAGGGCCACCACGGCAACGATAAGGGCAAGAAGGGTTAGTATGGTCCTTGCCAGGTCAAATGCCTCTTTTCTGCTCTTTTTGGTCAGGTACTCTGTAAAGACGGGAATAAAGGCGATGGTCAAGGAGCCTTCCGCAAAAAGGCGTCTTAAGAGATTGGGGATTCGGAATGCCACAAAAAAGGCATCAGCCGCCATGCCTGATCCAAAAAATCGGGCCAAAACCATGTCACGGACAAGGCCCAAGACACGGCTCATAAGGGTGAAAATTCCAACCACCCCTGCTGCACGGCTGACCTTACTATGCTCAGATTTAGCTGATACCGAACGCTGCACAGAAAACTCTTGACATATAGAAGCAATCTATGTAAATTACAAAGTCTAGATTAGCAAGGCAGGAACTTCCGTTTGCAAGTCCTGCGGGGCATACGAAAATTTTTGAAGGAGGTCCAGGTTTGGCCACCCACAAATCAGCCCTCAAGAGGGCGAGACAAGGCGAAGTCAGAAGAATCAGAAACAAGGGCTATAAGAGCAGAGTCAAGAAAGTTATTAAGGAAGTCAGGACCGCCATTGCCAGCAACTCGCCAGATCAGGCGGAAAAAAACCTTGCAGATGCTGTTTCCTTTATCCAAAAGGCAGTATCCAAAGGCGCTATCCACAAAAACCAAGCCTCTCGAAGAATTTCCCGTTTAGCACGCCAGATCAACGAGCTCAGAACGTCCTGAAGAAATATCATCTACAGAGGGATATCACCACGTTCTCAAGGACCAGGTACGGCTGAGAGCCAGATTTTATGAGGCCATCGGCGCGGTATAGTATCTCAAATGCTTGTTCAAGGTCATCTCTCCCCCAGAGCCTTGCCTGCCTGACCAGCTTGTCCACCAGGTAACTCGGCACCCCCGCCTTTCCTGCCACTTGGGAGGCATGCCCCCCTCCTTCTATAACAGACTTGGTTTGCCACAATATGCGCACTTGGCGAATAAGCATCCCTAACAGTCCCAAAGATGACTGTGCATCTCCCATTTCCAGAAATCTTTGCAGCACCGATATTGACTGGGCACCACGTTTGAACGATACCTGATCCATCAGTTCGAAGATGGTATAGGCGCGACTGTGGATCGCCAGGGCCTTTGTCTCTTCCAGACCGACCGGGGTTTCTCCATAACGGGCATAGAGTTTTTCTAGCTCTGAGGAAAGATCCATAAGCCGATTTCCCACGATCTGCTGGAGGTAGGCACAGGCCTCTTTTTCTATATTCAACCCCAGGTCCTTAGCCATCCTCATGATCCATGGCATGACCTGCCTATCATATAGATTCCTGAAATTGACGGCCCTTCCGAGCCCCCTGATCTTTTTATAAAAGGCCTTTCTGAAGTCTGCCTTAGAAGAGACACATATTAGGCAGGTGGATTCTGCCGGGTCATCAAGATATGTAATAAAGCCCTCGAGGGCTGCAGTGGGAATGTCATCAGTCCTTCGAACAATAACGAGCCTCTTGTGAGACATAAAGGGAAGGGTCCTTGCTGTATCAATCATCTCTGCTGGGTGAACCTTTTCTCCTTTTCCTCCATAATAAATCTGGAGGTCAAAGTCCCCTGCTTCCTCAGGGATAAGGGCTTGGCGAACCCTGCTCAAGACCCTTTCCAACAAAAATTCGTTCTCCCCATAGAAGAGATAAAACGGGGACAATTGCCCGTTTTCAATTTGTTCCAAGAATTTTTCGGGTGGCAGGTCCCCTGGCATCAAAACCTTTCCATAGTCTTCAGGTAGAACCTCTGGGCCAAGAGTTGAGCAATCTTTTCTGTGGCCTTTCTTTGGTTATATTGGGTCTTAAGGGGATCCGTACTTACCCCAAAGATAGCCTTTTCTTCCATATTCTGCTCTGCCCAGATAACCTTTCCCGTGTTTCTGTCCAACAGCCTGGCATCCAGTTTGATTATCAGCCAGCGGGAACTGGTAATCTCATAGTTATAGGTCTGACCCTGGATAGTCTTAGGGATTGTACTATATCCGACGGGTTCAGTCCAAATTTTACGGACACGTCCGATCAAGACAGCGGCGGCCTCATCCTTTGAGGCCAAAGGAATCTTTGAGTGGCTCAGAAACTCCCTCCGGATCACCTCCGTGAAGTACCCTTCAAAACCTAACGAGGAAGAGGGACTCGCCATAAGAGGGATGGATAGGCTATCTATCCGGAGTCCACCCATTGGTTTGTCAGTGGCCTGGAGATGATATCCGCAACCTGCCATCGACCAAAACAATAAGAGAATGCACAAATATTTCACCGTTCTATCCTGCCCTGCCATTACTCTCTCCGAGCCGTAGGATCTACCCTCTCTCCGAGCTGTAGGTTCTACGAGTCGGAAGCCTACCTGTAAGCCCTACGGGCTGGAATCAGTCATCAATCGACAATTTCACCCCGTTAAATCCCTATGGGCTATTTAACCGGGGCATCAACCTCAGACCACTACATTGACCAGCTTTTTGCGCACCACAATGACCTTCCTAATCGCCTTCCCCTCGGTGAAGCGCTGCACTCTTTCATCTGCCAAGGCCTCGGCCTCGATTTCGTCTTCGCTATACGAAACAGGTACCTCGATCCTGCTTCTCAACTTACCGTTCACCTGAAGGACAATCACTCTTTTCTGCACCCTTAGTGCCTCTTCACTGTGTTGAGGCCAAGGGACCTCCACAAGGCTCTTCTTATGTCCGAGCATGCCCCACAACTCCTCGGTAATATGAGGCACTACCGGAGAAAGCAACACCACCCCATACTCAACCGCCTCCCGAATCACCGACCATGCGACTTCATCCTTTTCCTCTTCGCTGTTCAGGAACTGGTTAATTTCATTGACCAGTTCCATGATCGCTGCAATGGCCGTATTAAAATGAAAGCGGTTCTCAATATCACCTGTTACCTTCTTGATGGTCTGGTGAGTCTTCCTGTGGAGGGCCTCCAAAGGCTCTGACAAGGCCCCTTGTCCTTTATATGAGGCAACCCCCTGAAGTCCCTCCAGATGGTCACCCACCAACCGCCAGAGTCGATTAAGGAAACGGTGTGATCCCTCAACCCCTTGATTGCTCCACTCCAAATCCCTGTCAGGGGGGGAGGCAAATAGACAAAACATGCGGAGGGTATCGGCACCGTATTGATCTATCAGCTCCTGCGGATCCACCACATTCCTTTTGGACTTGGACATCTTGACGATATTGCCGGTTTTCGCTTGGGCCTGACAGTGAACGCAGCGGCCGTCTTTGACTTCGGAGGGATAGAGAAGGCCATGCTTCTCACACTCCTGGGTCTCCTTACAGACCATGCCCTGTGTCAACAGTTTGGTAAAAGGTTCGGCAACCTTAAGATAACCAAAGTCTCTCAGTACCCTGGTATAAAACCGGGAATAAAGGAGGTGGAGGATGGCATGTTCAATGCCCCCTATATACTGATCCACGGGCATCCAATAATCTACCCTCTTTGAATCTAATGGGCCCTTGTCGTAATCGGGGCAGGTGTATCGGTCAAAATACCAGGAGGATTCCACAAAGGTATCCATGGTATCTGTTTCACGCCTGGCCTCTCCTTTGCACGTGGGGCAAGTGGTTTCATAAAAGGACGGCTCAAATGGCAGAGGGGAGCCTCCATTTGGTCTCATATCGAGATCCAGAGGCAGGACTACAGGAAGGTCCTCTTCAGGTACTGGGACCGTTCCGCACCTATCACAGTAAATAATTGGGATGGGTGCCCCCCAATAACGTTGTCGTGATATACCCCAGTCCCTGATCCTAAAGTTCTCGGTCTTGTAACCCATGCCCTTCGATTCCAGATACTCAGCAATACTATCCAGGGCCCCCAAGTTCCGTTGGTCATTGAATGGTCCGGAATTCACCAGGGTCCCCTCACCCACATAGGCCTCCCCCATGGTCTCTTCGTCCAGGGTTCCATCCGGGGGTTGAATTACCACCCTAAGTTTCAGACCGTATTTCTTTGCAAATTCGAAATCCCTTTGATCATGGGTAGGAACGGCCATAATCGCCCCGGTGCCATATTCAAACAAGACAAAGTTGGCCACAAATATGGGAATCTTCTCCCCTGTTGCTGGGTTTACGCAGTATCTACCTGTAAAGACCCCTTCCTTGGCGGTAAGATCTGCGGTTCGCATGTAGCTGTCCATCTTAAGGGTCCGTTCCACAAAGTCGGTCACTTCTTTTTCCTGGGGCAAACCCTTTACAATCTCGTTGACCAAGGGATGTTCCGGGGCGAAGCAGAGAAAGGTCGCTCCATAGACCGTATCCTGCCGTGTGGTAAATGTCTCGATGACCTCGTCGGAACCATCTAAGGGGAACCGGATGATCGCCCCATGGCTTTTTCCGATCCAGTTTCTTTGCATGGTCAAGACCCTCTCAGGCCACCCTGGAAGCCTTTCGCAATAATCAAGGATCTCATCGGCATACTCAGTTATCTTCAAAAACCAGCTGTCCATCTCCTTTATGGTCACTTCCCTATCGGGATGACGCCAGCACCGGCCATCCTCCACCTGCTCATTGGCAAGAACGCTCTGGCAGCTTTCACACCAATTGACGTGAGTCTTTCTCTTGTAGGCCAGGCCCTTTTTATACATCTTTAGGAATATCAGCTGCTCCCAACGATAATACCCTGGGTCACACGTGGCCAGCTCACGGTCCCAGTCATAGCTAAAGCCCATCCTCTTAAGTTGCTTCTTCATGGCCGCTATGTTATCAAAGGTCCACTTGGCGGGATGGGTATTGTTCTCTATGGCCGCATTTTCTGCAGGCATCCCAAAGGCATCCCATCCCATGGGGTGTAGGACATTTTTCCCGCGCATCCTCATGTATCTGGCTACCACATCCCCGATGGTATAATTGCGTACGTGACCAATATGGATCCTCCCGGAAGGGTAAGGAAACATCTCTAAGAGGTAATATTTTTCTTTAGAGGGATCTTCAATAGACTTGAACAAACCTTCCTTTTCCCAATAGGCTTGCCACTTAGATTCTACTCTCTGAGGATCATACTTCATAGTCCACAATTCTCCGACGCCTTATTGTTCCTTCTTTCTCAACCGAGCCTCCTGAACCAGGGTGTTGTATATATTGTCCAGGATTCCATTTATAAAACTACCAGAGTCTTCTGTACCGAACTTCTTTCCTATCTCCACAGCTTCATCAATGGAGACCTTTGGAGGAATATCTTCCATACACAACAATTCAAAGGTGGCCATCCTGAGTATCGACCTGTCCACATATGGCATGCGCTCCAGTCGCCAGTTTTTGGATGCACGCACGATCAGACTATCAAGCTCTGCCTTCCTTTCACATACCCCTAATACCAACTCCTTTGAGAACGGCCTGATCGACTTCCAGAGACCAAAGTTTTGACATATCAGATCAAACGCCTCCTCTGGGTTGGCGGGGTTTATTTCCAAATGAAAAAGAACTTGAATAGCAAGTTCCCTGGCCCTTCGTCTTATACCCATTTCTTCAAACAAATCTATGGATTTTGGAAGAAATCTATCTTCCCATCCGCAAGGCCAAATAGCGACTACCTAGGAGGCTGTTCCAGAATGAGAAATTTTTTGCAAGGTCAAGGAAGGCGAAGATTTTAACCGCAGGAAT
>JAUUVE010000095.1 GCA_030589715.1 Desulfobacteraceae bacterium
AACAGGCTTTTGACATCCTAGCAACCAAGAGTGAAAAGACCAAGGAAGAAAAGGTTGCACTCGTAGATATCTTGAATAGTTGGGGCTATGCCTATTACTACCTTGGAGATTTCAAGACGTTTATCCATCTCTTTCAATCTCAGAAGGATCTGGCCGAATCCTTAGACGACAAGGCCAGACTTGGGATGTTCTATGCCTGGCTTGGCATCGCCCTTTTTATGTCTGGCAGAACAAAAGAATCGCATGAAATTCTTTCTCATGCACTAGACCTGGGCGAGGAAAGTGATAACCAGAAAGTCATCGGCTATGCCTGCACTTGGCTCACATGGGCCTGCGCAGAAATGGGGCTTTTTGGTGAAAGTGAAACCTTTGGTGAGAGGGCTCAGCAGATAGCGAAGTCGTTCCCAACGGATCAATATCTCTTTTTCAAATCTCTTGCAGGGCTGGGTTTTCTTAACTGGATGAAGGGGGATACGAAGAAAGTCTTTGAAGGATCAAGGCGGCTTTTGGATTATGGCGAAAGAAACTCCAACAGCAGAAGTAAGGTCATGGGGCACTGGATAAATTCATTTGGCCACTTTTTAGTGGGAGATATGGGGTCAGTAAAAGAAAGCAGCGAGAAAGCAATCGAAGTTTCAGAGGATCCTTTATACTCTCAGTTCCCCACAATTGCATCGGGTATGGCTTCTCTCCTCAGTGGCCGGGTTCAGGAATCTGAAGACACCTTAAAGCCTCTTGTTGACTACTGTGAGAAACGGGGTGTGGGGGAAGTATTGATACCAGCCTATTTGTTTTTGGGCCCTGCCTTGATTACCTTAGGCCATATGGAACAAGGCCTAAGAATGCTAGAAAATGTGCGACAGACCTGTCTCGAAAACCAGAGGATACCATTCTATTCTCAAGCTGAGTATGTCCTTGGGTACGTGTATTCACAAATTGCAATGGGACCTTCACCAAAGTTCTCCATCATGGCCAGAAACATAGCCTTTCTGGCTAAAAACGTCCCGTTTGCGGGCAAAAAAGCTGAAGAACCCTTCCATAAATCAATTGAGGTTGCAAGAGAGGCTGGGGCGAAAGGCATTCTTGCGACGGCCTATCTGGACCTCGGCCTGCTTCACAAAGCGAAGAAACGAACCGACCAAGCAAGGGAGTGTCTTACGGAAGCCATCAAGATCTTTGAAGAGAACCAGGGCCAAGTATACTTGAAACAGGCGAAAGAGGCTTTGGCCTCTTTAGGATAAGGGGGAGCTGTCTTTTTTACTTCGATTCCGTAAATATGGTATCACATCTTGATTAAGGCATTAACGCGATCAAGCTTATCTTTAACCATTTTATCCCCATAGACCCGTTTTCTAATCTCAAATTAATGTGCTAATCAAGATGAGGAATTGGGGTCACATCTTGAATTGTGAATTAGAGTGTGATATCGTAACTTATTTCAACCTGTGCGGTTAGGAATATCGCTTGTTTTACGCCGCCGTAAAGGGTGTCAGATCTCAACATTCAACATCTTGATGGCTTTGACTATTTGCCTGAATATTAGGCCACTGCGCTATTTGCATTCCAGTACCGGATGTGCTAACTTTCCAAATCCTGCATCGGCAAGGGCACACTTCCTGCCTGGCAGGGTTTGTGTCTTCAATACCAATCCTACAGAGGGCTTTTCTTAAGCTTAACTTACTCTTGGAGATATCAATAAGAAAATGGAGGGTCAAACAATGAATGAAGAAACGGCAAGCCCAAAAAAGGTGTCTATGGCAAATACGAAGCAGGAATTGCTTCAGGCTTACAATACGCTTTTAAAACAACTTAAGGAAAAACGAGAAGCTGAATTAAGGCCTGAAAAAGAGAGGGAGGAGAAGGAGTCGAAAGAGGTGGTGAAGGCAGTGGAGGCCCTCTCTTCGGAAGGGGTCGTCCCGGGAATAAGTAATCTCAAGATAGAGATTGGAAAGATGTTGACCCAGATCTCCGATCGTCTTGAGGAGGAGGTCAATAACTTCAAAAACATCCAGAAGGCTATCGAGATAAAGGAGAAGGAAGTTCAGGAACTCTACGGGATTGAAAAGGCGGCGGGGACCCTTGCTGCCCTGATTGAGGCCCATGGCCAGAAAATGCAGGAATTTGACTCCGAGGCGACCGCCATGAAAGAGGAGTTAAGGAGCGAAATTGCCAAAACGCGCGCCGAATGGGAGAAGGAAAAGAAGGAGCATTTGGCGGAAACCAAGGAACGGTATACCGAGGAGAAGAAAAGGCGCGATAGGGAAAAGGAAGAGTTTGAATATTCCTTTGAACGGGAACAACAATTGGCACAGGATGAATTTGGGTATGAAAAGGCCAAGAAGGAAAAAGAGATTCAAAGCAAAAAAGAGCAAATGGAACAGGAATTGAGTGAGAGGGAAAAGGCTGTTGCCGAGAAGGAAAAAGAATTGGAGGAATTGCGGAAAAGGGTTATTGATTTCCCCAAAGAGATGGACTCAGCAGTCAGTAAGGCGAGCAAGGAAACAACAGAAAGAATAGAGTTGGCAGCGAAGAATAATGAGGAACTCCTGAAGAGGCAGTTCGATGGAGAGAAAAATGTCCTAACCACACGAATCGAGTCTCTTGAGAAGACGGCTAAGGTACAGAGCGATCAGATTGCCCGGCTTTCACAGCAGGCTGAAATGGCCTACCAAAAGGTCCAAGATATCGCTGTAAAGGCCATTGAAGGCTCATCAAGCCTAAAATCCTTGTCAGGGCTCGAGCAGCTGATAAAAGAGCAGACAATAAGACAGCAAAAGGACAACAAACAATAGACCACCCGCCGTCGCCCCCCTGAAGCGGCCCCGGTCCAGGGGGGGCAAATTGCCTCGTGCAGAGGTGTATGATATTGCGCGCATCTTGGTTAACTTCTTTTATAATCTGTACATGTTCAGTTTGATCTACAGATATAAGCCCTTATCAAGTCTCTTTTGGAAAAATCATAATTTCATTTGAACAATAGCTCATATAGTTCCTGGATGGTCTCAACGCCCAGCAGCTCCATATTCCCAAGATGACCCAGTCCCTCCAGATTGCTCCGGGAGAGTATGCACCGGGAAAAACCCAGCTTCTTGGCCTCCCTGATTCTCAACTCCGGCTGGCTGACACCGCGGATTTCACCGGCAAGGCCAACTTCACCAAAAAGCACCAGCTTCCTGTCAACGGTTCTCTCCAAGAAGCTGGACATCATTGAAGAGACTATTCCGAGATCCGCGGCCGGTTCGTCTATCTTTAGGCCCCCTGCCACATTTACAAAGATATCCTGATCCCCGAGCTCCATGCCGATCCTTTTCCCGAGGACCGCGACCAAGAGGGAAATCCGATTGTGGTCTACTCCAACGGTCGTTCTCCTGGGCATGCCCAACGGACTGGGTCCCACCAGGGCCTGAATTTCTACCAGCACAGGCCTGGTCCCTTCCAGGCAGGGGATCACCACAGACCCTGGTACGTCCTGGGGCCTTTCTTCAAGGAAAATTCGGGACGGATTATCCACCTCGCTCAACCCGCTGTCTTTCATCTCAAAGACCCCGATTTCATTGGTGGGGCCGTAACGGTTCTTGAACGATCTGAGTATCCTGAATACATGCCCCCTGTCTCCTTCAAAATAGAGGACCGTATCCACCAAGTGTTCCAATACCTTTGGCCCGGCGATTGCGCCTTCCTTGGTCACATGGCCGATCAGAAAGATGGGAATTCCGGATTGCTTGGCCAAGGTCATTAGCCTGGCTGCGACTTCCCGTACCTGTCCTACGCTTCCGGGCGCCGAGGCAATACTATCTGTATACATGGCCTGGATTGAGTCCACGGCCACAAGGGCCGGTTTCAAAGAATCCAGCCGTTCAAAGAGATCATCAATACAGGTCCCTGTAATGACATAGAGGCTGTCTGAATGGACCGATAATCTTTTGGCCCTTAACTTGATCTGCTGGGAAGACTCCTCTCCGGAGAGGTATAGTGCTCGATATCCTGTCTTGGCCAATCCTTCCAGTACCTGGAGGATAAGGGTAGATTTTCCGATCCCGGGATCGCCTCCGATCAAGACGAGGGAGCCGGGTACCACACCACCCCCAAGGGTCCGATCAAATTCGGCTATCCCGGTCTTTAATCTCATCTCGTGGGCAAGGGAGATGGTATCAATGGGCTGGGGCTGGCTCATGGAGGAAGCCCCTTTTTTCCTCAAAGGGGTATGTGCCTCTTCCACCATACTATTCCACTGGCCGCAGTCGGGACATCGCCCCATCCATTTGAGGGTCTGATACCCGCAACTCTGGCAGACATAAGTGGATCTTGATTGCTTGGCCATGTAAGATGTTTACCTCAGCAACGCGCCAAAATTAAGCCGCCCAGGGAGTCTCAACAGTGTTGAAATGACTAAAGCTGATTTCTAACTTCGACATCTGAGAGTTGGATTCCGAGCCGCGCTCCGATGGATCGTCTTATAGTATAACAAAAATCTTCACTTAAATATGGATTTGTTTAACTCCCTTAGGAATCTCGGTCTTTGAGGAAGGTATTGACTTCAAGCTCATTAGCTCCAACCGTTACCTGGACGGCCCCTGTCTGGCTGGTATTGAACACCTCGCACCCTAAATCCCCGAGTCTCTTTATGGTCTGCTTGTGGGAGGGCCTGGGGAGATTGCTTCCTCCTGATGAGATGACGCAGATACTTGGTTTAACTTTCTCAAGAAATTTGCGGGAGCTTGAAGTTTTGCTCCCGTGATGGGGGGAAAGGAGGATATCGCTCTTGAGGGCACGACCTGCATTTGAGATAAGCAACTCCTCCCCCTGCCTCTCCAGGTCACCGGGGAACAGGAAGGTCTTTCCCCTGAAGGAGATCTTGAGCACCAATGAATTGTTATTTAGTCTTGTCCCATTGTCATAGAGATCAAGGGACTTATTGCCAGGTTTGGGGTGTAAGACCTGAATCTTGGCGCCATTTATTTGCCTGCCGGCTGCCAGATCAGCCGGGAGAAGTTTCTTGATCCCCTTCCTCTTGAGAATGTCCATTAGCTCTGCGAATGAGGCTGTTTTTACCTTGTCCCCGTTCCACCAGAATTCTTTGGGGTGAAAGGCCTTGGCAATAAAACGAAGCCCGTTCATATGGTCTGACTGGGGGTGGCTCAGTACCAGGTAGTCAATCCGGCGGATCTTCGAATGCCATAGATATGGAGCAACCACCATCTTGCCCACATCAAAGTTATCATCGGGAAAACCTCCCCCGTCTATCAGCATCTTTTCTCCCCCGGGAAACTCAACCAATGCCGCATTACCATTTCTCACATCCAGGAAGGTGACCCTCAGGTCCTGGTTAAGGCCTGTCCTGTGAAACCAGTATCCCAGGTCAGCGAGAATGAAAATGACAGTAAGCACAAGTCCCATCTTTACCCATCGCGAGCGCGTGAAAAAAAATGCGAAGAAAATGAGCATATAAAACAAGATGATTTCAACTAGATTTGGTGTGATTACCCAGAAACTGGACCATGAAAGACTGGCCCAGAACCGGATTATCTCCATAATTAGATCCAGCCCCCATGCACCTATTTGGAGAAAAAGTCCAGCCACTTGATGGGAGAAGGGAAGGGTCACAACCGAGAGCAAGCCAAAGGGAATGACACATAACCCCAGAATGGGTATGACAGTCACATTGGCCGGGATGGTGACAAGTGAGACCCTGTGAAAATAGAAGGAGGTAATAGGCAGGAGGAACAGTGTGGCCGCCAGGCTTACTGCGATGAGGCCTACAAAATAGACAAGGAGGCGGTTGAGGAACCTAGCTTTCCCGTCTTGGGTCTTTTCAAGGGTGGGGAGCCTTTTCAAGATAGGGGGAGTCAACAAAAGGATACCTATAACGGCGGAAAATGAGAACTGAAACGAGATACTAAAGAGGGCATGGGGATCCAGGGCGAGGATAATGAGGCCGGCCAGGGCGAGGGTGGACCAGATTTCCCTCTCCCGTCCCAGGATCAAAGACCCAAGAAAGGCAAGGGCCATGATCATGGCGCGCTGTCCAGGGACCTGAAATCCCGTAAGGAAGGTATATCCTATGACAGGAATACATGTCAAAATAGCCGTCAGCCTACGGATATCGGTCTTGAGGGCCAGCCTGTAGGATCGGGATAAGATCCATTTGATGAAGAAGAAGGCGACCCATGCCACAAGCCCTACATGTAGCCCCGAGACTGCAAGCACATGCCCCAGTCCGGTGCGGTTAAAGGGTTCTCTCAGCTCACTGCTGATCGCTTGGCGTTGCCCCAGGATGAGGGCAGAATAGAGGGCATAGTCTTGGGTGCTGAGCCTCTTTCCAAAAAAGTCCCTTATGGGTCGTTGAACCTTTTCCAGCAACCCGATGGGAAAGGAGAGGTCTCGTGAACCCATGGGAACGATATGTCTCCCATCGGATACGTATGCAGCGCAGGTAAGACCCTTGATTTTCATTGCCGATTTATAGTCGTATCCACCCGGGTTGTTGAAATTCCTAAAAGGTCTCAGTCGGGCAGGAAAGCGGATCCTTTCGCCCGGCCTAAGATCAGGGGGATGATCATAGACGGTCACAATGATATCTTCGTTGATCGGGATGGCCTTCCCCTTTGTGAAGAGCCTCTTCGCTCTGACCCTCACCTTGGCCATCTCCTCGGTAAGCTTGATTGGCCTTAGAACCGTTCCCTCTATGGTGACTTTGGTTGGCAGAGTGGTAAAAGACAACAACCGTGATGGCGGGTGCCTTTCTAAGTCAAGGAGGATTCCGGTTAGGAAGAAGGCGAATAGGAGGCAGAGGATCCTGAAGCGAGATGAGAGAAGGATGGTGCCTACAAGACAGAGGGTGACGGAAATGTATAGAGGAACCAAGAGCCCCTGGCAGGGAGCAAATGCCTCATGGCCAACCAATATGCCCCCCCCAAACGATAGAAGCATCGGTATAAGGGGGCGCTGAAACATGTCACGCCTTTTCTCGCCAGATAGTCGCTCCCAGGGCCTCAAATTTCTTTTCCAGTGCCTCGTATCCCCTGTCCAGGTGGTAGATCCGATGAACCTCTGTTCTCCCCCCTTCGGCCACAAGCCCGGCCAGGATGAGAGAGGCGCTGGCCCGGAGGGCGGGTGCCATAACCGGGGCTGAGATAAGACGTTCTTTGCCCTTTACCAGGGCCTGGTTGCCGTTGATTTCAATGTCCGCACCCATTCGCTTGAGCTCACTTACATGAATAAACCTGTTTTCGAATACGTTTTCTGTAATCATGCTCCACCCCTTTGACATGCACATGAGGGCCATAAATTGGGCCTGCAGGTCCGTGGGAAAGCCTGGAAAGGGCGAGGTCTTTACATCTACGTTTTTTATG
>JAUUVE010000248.1 GCA_030589715.1 Desulfobacteraceae bacterium
CCTCGGCAGGCATGCCTATGATGTGCCCATAAGTTCGCCAAAATCTATGCCCGGCCACCTGATAGGTGCATCAGGCGGGATAGAAACGATCGCACCCGCACTCATCATGGAAAGGGGTAAGATACATCCAACAATAAATCTCGAAACCCCAGGTGAAGGCTGTGATCTGAACTACGTGCCCAACACGGCAATAGACAAGTCCGTCATGAAGGCAATAAACAACAGCTTCGGGTTCGGTGGACAAAATGCCTCGATTTTGTTGGAGAGCTATGATATATGATTTTGATGCAGTTGCAAAAAGTGCTTTTTACAGGCAATTTCGAATTGAGGGATTTAGGCCCCAATGAAATCGAAAATAAAAAAGGCATTTCACCCCAGTACGATAGCCCCTACGTACGGGGCAGGCGGGGTAAACATTGTGAATTAGTTTAAACAGTTATCTCCAAGACGTTACTCTAAATCCCGACATTTTTGACTTTTTGCGAATCCATCAATTTTGGAAGAAATATGCTGTGAACCTGTCAGTATATTGCAACGTGCGTGTACAATAGACTCTCAGGTTTTGCGTGAAAAACCCTTGCAGAGTGATGATGTATAATCTCTTCGAGCAAGCGCATCGATGGGACTGGTAAAGGCTCATACACGATCCAAAGGATATTAATGTGTATGGGCCCTTTTTGTTTTGTGGGCTCAGGAGACCACTTGATTTTGGCCTGATCTTATGGCCTTTCTCGCTCACCATCGTGCTGCATATTATTGTTTCAAGTGTAAGTTATCTACTGCGGATGCGTAAGACTCTTGCTCAAAAGGGGGGCTGACCCCATGGAAGAACTGTTTATGAGATTCTTTCCACACAAATTTGGTTCGGTCTTTGCCTCTCCCATAAGACTTCTTGGAGGGCAAAGCCTCATTAAGATCCTGAAGTTTGTGCCAGAAAACAGTGGCCTCTGGCGCCTGATCTTATTGACAGCGTTTCTTATTGTGCCCTTTTCTGCCATGTGTTCCCAGAGCGGGGGTGAGGGAAAAATGAGTAAAAAAGCTGAGCGAATAGTCAGGAAGACTTTTGGAGACGGGAGATGGTTTCCGGAAAATAGGGAAGTCCTGTACTCCATGGTCAACGGATATATTGAAAATGCCGAGGTTGAGGACCTGGGCGACAGAATTGTGGGAGCCATTGCCCCACATGCAGGTTATCCATATTCCGGGAAGGTGGCGGGTTATGCCTTTCGAGCCATCAGAGACAATGCCAGGGCTGGTCATCAGCCCGAGACGGTCCTGGTGCTTGGGATAAGTCATCGCGGAGGGTTTCCGGGGGTGGCCATTATGGATGGCCATGCCATTAAGACGCCCGTCGGTGAGGTGGAGCTCGACCGGGAGGCCGCAGAGCTCTTGGTGTCACAAAGTCCACTGATATCCTTTAACTATGCCCCGCACGCAGGCGAACATTCGGCCGAAAACGAGATCCCTTTTGTCCAGGCAGCTCTGCCCGGCACAAAGATCATAGTAGCTCTTATTGGTGACCATGACCCCCAAACCTTACATGACCTGGTAGAAGCACTTGGTGTGCTAGCGAAAAAGAAAAAGGTGCTGGTGATTGCCAGCTCTGACATGCTCCACGATCCAAACTATTCCCTCGTCACACGCATAGACAGGGAGACGCTGGAGAAAGTGAAGTCCATGGATCATAGTGCGATCAGGAAGGGTTGGAGCCCCTCCAAACAGACCTTCTGCGGTATAATGCCAGTCCTTGCGGTAATGCAGTTCGCAAGGTCCCAGGGATGCAAAAAGGGTACGGTTCTCCACTATCGCAACAGCGGAGATGATTTTCCAGAGAGTCGCGGTCGCTGGGTCGTAGGCTACGGATCTGCGGTTTTTGTTGCGCCTGAGTGAGCCAATCCGGTCTCCCTAAAATCAAGGTTTTGCATATGAATCATCAATCCGTGACCCGTTGTGCTCCTTCTCAAATTGCGTCGCCTGACACGACAGGCTTGTCACCTATTTACCCATTTCCCCTTCATCAGAGATTAAGTTCTTCTCTTCACTCTCATCAAGACTCATTGAAACGTCAATTGGTAAGAGGGTAAACAAGGTAGGGTTTTTCCTAACATCTTTCGAGAAAAGGGCTTGAAGCTTTAGAGCCAATGGGGTGTCTGGTATGGAGTTTACACGCCGTCATTTTATTAAAAGTTCCCTCTTTTTGGGAGGCTCGCTATTGTTCTCTCCTCTGTCTCTTTATGCCAAGCAAAGGGAGAGAAGGAAATGGCAGCCAGCTTACGTGAAATTGGAAAGGGAGCGAAAATTCGCTCACCGGATCGAAGAGGCCTATGCAATCTTTGAAAACTGTCACCTCTGTCCCCGGGAGTGTGGGGTGAATCGGCTGCAAGGGGAAACGGGGTTCTGCCGGGCTCCGGTGAGGGTCGTGGTTTTCAGCGCCCAACCCCATTTTGGCGAGGAGATTTCGTTGGTGGGCCGGAATGGATCCGGGACTATCTTTTTCTCCAACTGTAATCTCCGTTGTGTCTTCTGTCAGAACTGGCCCATCGCCCATGAGGGACGGGGCAAGGGGGTTAATGATGAAGGCCTTGCGGACATGATGCTTAGACTCCAGAAGATCGGTTGCCATAATATCAACCTAGTCACGCCCACCCACGTCATGCCTAACATTCTGAATGCCACGCGAATCGCCTTGAAAAAAGGGCTGCGTCTTCCCTTGGTTTACAATACCAGCGGTTACGAGCGCTTAGAGATAGTGAAGATCTTAGAAGACGTCGTGGATATCTATATGCCAGACATAAAATATATGGATGCTGATCAAGCGGCAAAATATTCGGCAGAGGCTTCAGACTATCCTGAAGTGACGAAAAAGGCGATCATCGAAATGAACCGGCAGGTGGGAGAGCTCCTGATCGATAGACAGGGTACAGCCCTTAAGGGGCTTATCATCCGACACCTGGTCATGCCCAACCGGGTGGCTGGGACTAAGAAATTCGTCAGATGGGTGGCTGAGAACCTCCCCAGATCCACCTACGTGAACATCATGCCTCAATACCGTGTGGAATATAAGGCCTTTGATTATCCAGAAATCGCCCGCGGGATCACTGTGCAGGAATTCTTGGAAGCTATGGATTGGGCTGAAAAATATGGCCTGACAAACCTCGACCCCAAGTCCTTATCGGTCAGAAACTTCTACCTTAACCGCAGGGCAGGCTAGCTTTGAGCAATGGACTCATGCCCAAATACCGGGTATGGGGTTGCCGCAATATCTACATTTCCCCTCCTTGAGATGCATCTCTCCGATCATATATCCAGTTCTCTGGATTATCATCTTCCCGCATTTCGGGCAGAAGGTATTCCAAGCCTTGTGGCGTGGCACGTTCCCAATATAGACATATTCAAGACCACAAGACAAAGCTACCTCCCGGGCTTTCTCGAGTGTTGACACTGGTGTTGGGGGGAGGCGCTTGAGCTTATGCAATGGATAGAATCGAGTAAAATGGACCGGGGTGTCCGCGCCCAACTCTCTCTTTACCCAGTGGCACATTTTTCTGACCTCCGACATCTTATCATTCTTTGTGGGGATCAGGAGGTTGGTGATCTCCAGGTGGACTCTCTCCTGCCTTAGCGTCTTCAGGGTCTCGAGCACCGGGGCCAGTTCTCCACTGCATAATTCACGATAAAAGGTCTCTGTGAATGCTTTTAGATCAATCTGGGCCGCATCCAACACTCCGGACAGGTTTCGAAGAGGATCCGGATTGATGAAGCCATTGGAGTGAATAACATTGAGGAGGCCCGCCTTCTTTGCGAGGCGGGCAACATCTAGCATGTACTCGTAAAAGATGGTTGGTTCCACATAGGTGTAGGCAATAGAATGGGCCCCCATCTGCTTTGCCTTTTCTACCACCATCTCTGGTGGAACCTCATAGGTGTACACATCTTCCGGAAAGGCGAGGGCGATTTCCCAATTCTGGCAAAACTTGCAATCAAAATTGCATCCCGCGGTCGCTATGGACAAAGAAGTGGAGGCAGGGAGGACGTGGAAAAAAGGCTTCTTTTCGATCGGATCTAAATGAATGACGCAAGGACTACCATACACCAGGCTGTAATAGTTCCCCTCCCGATTCTCGCGTACCCTGCAAAATCCCCTTCTCCCCTTACCGACACGGCACCGCCTGGGGCAAAGCTCACACCGGATTTTTCCCCCATCTAATGGAGTGAAATAGGGGGAGAGCTTTGTTCTTATTAAGCCTTTTTTGGCGGTTTGCGCGCGGATGGATTGAGGAAAACCAAAGAGCTGAGCGGCCCAAAAGGCACAGGAGCCCATAGCACAAAATCTCAAGAACTCCCGCTTCGTCAAATGGGGCCTATACAGGGCCTCATC
>JAUUVE010000331.1 GCA_030589715.1 Desulfobacteraceae bacterium
CACCGTAACGGGAGCCAGGATGGGTGGAATAGATAAAATAACATCCGGTGTTGCAAATGGTATTGATTGGCCATTGCCCGGAACCATCACCTAGAGATGTTCAAGTGAAGTGAGGGATCTATTACAGCGTGCCGATTTGATCATCGCTAAAGGTGGAGGAAATTTTGATACCCTGGAAGAAGAGAAAGATTATAACAGAAATATCACCTTCCTGCTCTTATCAAAATGCATTCCTTATTATAATTATTTTCATGCTGAATTGTATCAACCTATACTGGCAAACTTTTTTCGGAGATAATCATGAAGACCGAGACGATATCCACAATTTGCCGGATGTGCGATCACGGCTGCGGTTTAGAGATTACACTAGAACATGGTCGGCCTGTCAGTCTAAGAGGTTCCCAGGAGCACCCCTTTAACAAAGGTTGGCTATGTGCCAAAGGGAGGGCTGCCCTAGATTTTCTCCATTCTCCTCAAAGACTTTCTTCTCCCCTGATTCGTAGAAATGGGAAGTTTGTTCCCATCGAATGGGAAGATGCCCTAACCTATGCTGCGGAAAAACTTCTTTGGGTTAAAGATCAATTTGGTCCCCAGAGCCTGGCCATTTATCACGGAGAGGGGGTTGGGCATCAAGAAATCAAGTATTATATGAAGCGCTTTGCCAATGTTTATGGAACCCCCAATTTTATGGGGGTTGGCTCTTTCTGCAACGCTTCGAGAACACTGGCAGAAATCCTCACCTTTGGGGGCTTGACCAAACCCGATATATCCAATACCCACTTCTTAATCATCTGGGGCGGGAACCCTCTGGTATCTCACGAGCCCGTCACCCCAAAAGAACTGACCCGACTTAGGAAAAGAGGTGGATAAATCGCTGTCATTGATCCCCGAGAGACAGAAACTGCCTTGAAGGCGGATTACCACCTGGCTATTAAACCTGGCCGGGACGAAATACTGATTTTAAACATGCTTCACGTCATTTTCCGTGAGGAACTGTGGGACAAAGAGTTCACGGCCAAATGGGTTCACGGCTTTCATCGCTTCTTTCAGACAGTCCAACAGGATCGCTTCTCCCCGGAGCACGGACAGGAGTTGACCGGGATTCAGCCCGATCTGGTGCGCCAAGTGGCACGCTCCTACGCCCAAACCAAACCGGCCTCCATTTTCACAGGGAATGGTCTGGAGCATCACAGTTTTGGCGTCAGCACCATGCGCCTCTTGGCTATCCTGAAAGCTATCACTGGCAACTTGGATGTGCCTGGCGGAGACCTATTCACACCCCGACCCGGGTTACGAGATATGACCATGCCCTTGCCAGAGCCTTCAGTCCCTCCCTTGGGTTCGGATAGATTTCCTCTATTTTGCCAGTTACGCAAGGAGGCCCACGCGATGTGCCTGCCTGAGGCGATCCTGGAGGAGCGGCCTTATCCGATCAAAGGCATGATCATTGTTGGAGGAAATCCCTCGCTGGAATGGCCCAACAGTAGCGTGATCCGAAAGGCCCTGAGAAAGCTGGAATTTCTTATGGTCATTGACGTGGTTCGGTCCCCGGACTGCCAGTATGCCAGTGTGGTTCTCCCTGCCTGTACCTTTTTAGAACGGGACGAGCATCGGATAAATGTTTACCAAAATCTTGCCTGTATTACACTCAGACAAAAGGTCATAGATCCTGTTCATGGCCTGGCGGATCAACTGATTTGGGTTGAACTGGCAAAGCGTATGGGATTTGCTGATTATTTCCCCTGGGAAAATATTCAAGAAGGAATCAACGATCTGCTCAGTCCACTGAATCTGTCTTTTAAAAGTCTGTCCGACCAGGGTGGGGTTTATGAATACGAAGAGAGGAGGTATAAAAAGTACGAATCCCAGGGATTTCGTACCCCTACAGGAAAAGTAGAGATCGAATCTGAACGGCTAAAAAGTGAAGGATACGATCCTTTTCCAATCAGAGACAATGCTCTTCATCCCGTTAGATATTCTGACAAGTTCCCCTTGTTTCTTACTACGGGGGGAAATCTGCTTTGTTACTTGCATTGGCAATATCGTTATATACCTAAACTGAAAAAGATTGCCTCGGACCCCATGTTTGAAGTCCATCCACGAACTGCGCTTCAATATGGAATAGCTGATGGTGAAACTGCCGAAGTGCAAACCACGCGTGGGAAGATTCGACTCAAGGCCCATCTTACCAGCCGAATCCGTCCGGATACGATTCACATTCCGCAAGGTTGGGAAGAGGCCAACGTGAATGAACTTACTGGGATGGAAGGCGTGGACCCGCTGTCTGGTTTCCCAAATCTAAAATCCCTAAGGTGTCGTATCCAAAAGATATGAAGTTGCCCCTCCCATGCTGAGATTAAGGAGTGAGTTCCTGGGATCATTTTCAAGCCACCTGTCAACTCATGCCCTTTGACCACGCTCAGGACAGGCCATGTGCGTCAAGGCAAGAAGCCCTTTCTCCCATCCGCAACAACGAACCCTATGGGAGGAGGGGCTTTCGGGTTTGGAGGAAGGGCTGGCAGATACGTGTCAGGCTCCAGAAGACAGGTCTTGTCCACTCTACACAAAAGGCGATAGTGTGGTATAATAAGGGCCGTGGGGTGAGAAGCTGCTGGTTGCTATCAACCGCTTGCGAGAAATGGAGCTGAAATCATGAGCCTTCCCCAATTTGCCCTTGAGATGCACCAGGTTGTCCTTCTCTTTGTAGAGGCCGTACTCGGGGAGGAAGAGAGCGACGACCTGGCGGCCATGCTGGTCCCTAATAGAAACGTGGACCTGGCCTACCGGCTCTTCGGCTATGTCCCCCTATACTTTCTGACAGGCGGGCACCTGCGTTGCGAGGCCTTCGCCATGCCCCGCATGGGCCAGCATCAGGAAACCGGCGTGGTGAGGGTTGAAATCGTCTGGGCCAGGGATCAGGACGAACTCCAGCGTCAGGTCTTTCGGTCTGATGCCTTTTTTACCATCACCCTGCGCCAATACTGGCGCAAGTGGCGGGTGCAGGACATCAACCCCGCCCCAGCCGACGCCCCCGTCACCCTCCGCCAGGTCCACGACAAGATAGAGGAGATGGACGAGCAATCGGGCTACTGGTTGCCCTATAACTTGTTGGCTGGTAATCTCCAGGCGGAGCGCCGGGGGACGGAGCAACTCGACGATGTGGAATCGCTCTTCGTGCCGTACATGCAGGAGGTCGGCTTTGGTCTGTGGGAGTTGACCAGCGCCTTACGTCTGTGGCGCGACTTTAAGAAAAAGACCAACCCGTCTTATCGCAAGCCGGGGGTGTACGCTGCGGCCGTCGAGTACGCTATGGTCCTCTTTGGCTTTTACGAGGGCTCACAGGCCGAAATTGGCGAGGCTTATGGGGTATCAGGAGGCACTGTGGGGACCAAGTTCCAGGAAATCGAGCGCACCTTGAATCTCTACCAATACGACGAACGCTACTCGCAGGTGGAAGACCCTTC
>JAUUVE010000096.1 GCA_030589715.1 Desulfobacteraceae bacterium
ATAACTGGCGCAATAACACACGAAGTAGTCCAGCCCCCACTGAACCAAATCGTTCAGTAAAAGAGCAGGGGCAGGCTATCCGCCACCAGAAAACCCTTTGGGGTTGGAAGGATCCTGCCGTTCTCACGGTTCACCAGACCCGATTCACATAGCTCCTTTAGAATCTTGTCCGCCCGGGGCCGGTTGTGGAAAAGGGCCTCATCCAGCCCTTCTTTCGTGCGGAACCCCAGGGCCAGGGATTCAAGAGATGCCTGGGCCGGTGAAAGCCTTTCCCTCCCCTCAACAGGCGACCGGCCTTTGAAGAGACAGTCGATATAGCGGGACACGGATTTTACAGTCCACCACCGCTCTCCCTGGGCAAAGGAATGGGCAGAAGGTCCCAGCCCGAGATAGGGAGTGCGGTTCCAGTATTTCCGATTGTGCCGACACATGGATTTCTTTTCCCTCGCATAGTTTGAGACCTCGTAGTGGATGTATCCACGGTCTGCCAGGTATTGGGCGGTGGCAAGAAACAGGGCCCTTCCCTCCTCTTCTTCTAACGGGGCAAAGACCCCCGCCTCACGCATCCTTGCAAAAGGCGTCCCCGCTGAAATGGTCAACTCATAACACGAGAGATGGGCAGGCTCAAATTCAAGGGCCCGGCCAAGGGTCCTGAGCCAATCGGATTGGGTCTGACCGGGCAAGCCGTACATGAGATCGATTCCCACGTTATCAAACCCTGCCCTTCGAAGACAGTCCAATGCCCTTTCAGCCTGACAGGCGCTGTGTCTTCTTTGGAGGA
The DNA here is from genome assembly GCA_030589715.1 of Desulfobacteraceae bacterium. Lineage (GTDB taxonomy): Bacteria > Desulfobacterota > DSM-4660 > Desulfatiglandales > Desulfatiglandaceae > JABMQV01. The sequence goes on from JAUUVE010000096.1 coordinate 782, forward strand.
GACGGAGTTCCCTGTCGTCAAAAGACTGCACACCGAGGCTTATGCGGTTGAACCCAAGATCGCGAAAAAGAGCGGCTTTGTCAGGGATCACATCGTCAGGATTGCCTTCTATGGTAAACTCTGCGTCAGACGAAAAGGCGAACCGGCGCAAGAGCCCCTCCATCAGAGAGCTCAATGTTTCTTCACCAAGCAGGCTGGGCGTGCCGCCGCCAATATACAGAGAATCAAATAAGGAAAAGCGGCCCCTGTAAAGCAAGGCCTCCCTCTCAAGGGCCTCCAGCCATTGGCCCATCTGAGACCGCGTGGTAACAGAATAGAAGTCGCAATAGGGGCACTTGCCTCCGCAAAAGGGCACATGGATATAGAGCCCCGGCAGTTCGGAATTATTCATCATCCGACTTCAAAACGGCCACAAAGGCCTTCTGGGGAATCATCACGGAGCCCACCATCTTCATCCGCTTTTTCCCCTTTTTCTGTTTTTCCAGGAGTTTTCGCTTTCGGGTGATGTCTCCCCCGTAACATTTGGCCGTCACGTCCTTTCTGAAAGCGGCGACGGTCGATCTTGAAATGATCTTCCCTCCGATGGCCCCCTGGATGGCAATCTTGAACTGGTGCCTGGGTATTTCCTTTTTAAGCCGTTCACAGACCTTTACGCCCCATTCCCTGGCCCGAGCCTTGTGGACGATCAGGGAAAGGGCATCAACCTTTTCGCCGTTCACCAGAATATCCAGTTTTACGAGATCGCTCTCCCGATGCTCGATAAGGGCATAATCAAAAGAACCATATCCCTGGGTCACGGTCTTGAGCCTGTCGTAGAAATCGACAATGACCTCTGCAAGGGGCATTTCCAGGCTGATCTCGATTCGTCCCGGCGTGGGGTAGGTGGATTGCGAATTTATCCCCCGGCGCTCCATACACAGACTCATAACAGCACCCATATAACGTTCCGGGATGAGGATGTTTGCTCTGATGTAAGGTTCGGCCGAACCTATGATAGCGGCCGGATCCGGATAATACTGGGGGTTGTCGACCGTCACGGTACCGCCGTCCTGGAGTGTAAATCGGTATTGGACGCTCGGTACGGTCATGATAAAGGTCTGACCATATTCGCGCTCCAGCCTTTGCTGAACGATCTCCAGATGAAGGAGTCCCAGGAAACCGCAGCGAAAACCCTGGCCGAGGGCGGCAGAAGTGTCCTTCTGATAGGTCAGCGCGGCGTCATTGAGCTTATATTTTTCGAGGGCCTCCGCCAAATCCTGGAAATCGTCGGAGGCTATGGGATAAATGGATGAAAAGACCACGGACTTGACTTCCCTGAATCCGGGAAGAGGCGCGGGGGCGGGATGGGTGTCCAAGGTGATGGTATCCCCCATGCTCGTGTCGCTCACGGTCTTGATCCCCGAAATAATGTAGCCCACCTCACCGGCAGAAAGTGAGGGGCGCGGCTCTCTTTGAATGCGAAAGACTCCCACCTCATCCACCTTGTAGACGGCCTTATTGGACATAAATCTGATGAGGTCTCCCGGTCGAAGGCTCCCGTCAAACAACCGGCAACTGACGATGGTCCCTCGAAAGGAATCATAGCTGGCGTCAAAGATGAGGGCGCTCAGAGGGGCATCCTTTTGGGCCTTCGGCGGTGGAATATGCTCAACAATGGCTTCGAGCACATCTTCTATACCGATGCCCTCCTTGGCGGAGCAGAGGATGGCCTCTTCACCGTCCAGCCCCAGCTCAGTCTCGATCTGCTCACGAGTTCGTTCTATGTCGGCGGATGGGAGGTCGATCTTATTGATCACCGGGATGATCTCCAGATCGTGTTCCATGGCCATATATAGATTGGCCAGGGTCTGGGCCTGAACCCCCTGGGAGGCGTCCACCAAAAGGAGCACCCCTTCACAGGAGGCCAGGGCTCGGCTCACCTCATAGGAAAAATCCACATGACCCGGCGTATCGATTAGGTTGAGGGCAAAGGTCTCCCCTTTTTTATCTGTATAGGGGAGGGTGACGGTCTGGCTCTTGATGGTAATTCCTCTTTCCCGCTCGAGATCCATGGTGTCCAGGATCTGATCGCGGAATTCCCGTTCTGTGACCAGGCCGGCATGTTGGATAAGCCTGTCGGCCAGTGTTGATTTCCCGTGATCAATATGGGCGATAATGCTGAAGTTTCGTATTTGTGACATGTCTCCTTGTTGCCGGCTCCATTGTGGCCGTTGGTTTCTTGATTGAACCGCGACACCCTATCCTTTGTGCCCACGGAATTGTCAATAAATTTCAAACTTGGCCAATCTTCCGTCAAGGCCTCCGTTTGAAAAGGGTTTCTTCCAGGAAGGTCTTAAGCCGATGTAACCGATCGTTTTCCTGTCTCCAAAATAGACGTAGGCGGTGGAGCCCTTGCATCGGTGTTTCAAATAGTCCCCAAAGACCCTGTACAAATCCCTCGTGTCATCAGGGTTTCCGAGGCGGATACCATGGGGGGGATTGCAGACAATAACCCGGTCCCCGAGATCATCAATCTCCTGAAAGGGCGCGACCTTTAGTTCAATCTGTTTGCCATAAGGCAGGAAGGCAAGGTTTGTGGTTGCCGCCTCAACATCCGTCCGGGATACATCGCTCCCTGAAATAACCCCTAAAGGAAGTGGGCGCATTTTCTGATTTTCCTCCCTTTTAACCTGCCCCCAGAGATTTGCATCAAAATCCGGCAGCAATTCGAATCCGAACCTTCCTCTGAGATAGCCGGACGGGATATGAGAGTGATGCATCAGGGCCTCGCTGAGCAGGGTGCCTGATCCGCACATCGGGTCATATAAGGGTCTTGATCCGTCCCAGTCGGAAAGACGGATGATCACTGCCGCCAGGGTCTCCTGCATGGGGGCTTCCACGGATGCTTTTCGATAGCCCCGGCGGTGCAGGGATTCGCCGGAAGTATCAAGACTGATGGTGGCCCAATTGTTTTCGATATAAAGGTTGAGCCGGATATTCGGTTCAATTCTGTCAATATTCGGTCTTCTCCGGTGGGCCGTCTTGAAGCGATCCACGATGGCGTCCTTCAACCGGAGGGCCGCATATTGAGAATGGCTGATCTTGCTGTGGGACACATTGGCGGAAACTGCAAAGGAATAATCTCCGGTAAAAAAAACAGGCCAGTTGATCTCCAGGGCCCTCTGATATAAATACCGGTCGCTGTGACACTGAAAGGAGCACAAAGGCGCCAGGACCCTGGCAATCAATCGGGAACAATAGTTCACACGATAGAGGGTGGCCTTATCCGCTTCAAAATAGATCCCCCTGTAGGCAGGGCGAATATGCTTCGCTCCCAACTCGGAGAGTTCTTCGGCCCCGAGTTCTTCCATACCCCCCGCTATCTGGGCAAAATAACGATGATTTCGTTGATAGTCAAACATAGGGTTTTGTGAAATCATACCCCTCCATAGCGGTGAAACTGTGTTACGTGCACTCTTAATATTACCCAAAGAATACAGTCTATCATCGTAAATGAGGGATCGGTTTTGCCACTGAACTTTCACCCTTCCTACTCTTGGAATATTCGGGCAACTTCTTCTTCATCCGGGAGGCGCGCATGGTGTGGCGTTCTTGTGCGGACAGCACGGCCTTGCGCATGCGTGCGGACCGGGGCGTGACCTCCACCAGCTCGTCTTCGCGGATGAAGCTGATGGCCTGCTCCAGGGTTAGCGGTTTGATCGGAGAGAGGATTACGTTATCGTCTTTTCCAGCGGCCCGCATGTTGCTCAGCTTCTTTTCCTTACAGGGGTTTACGCCGATATCCTGGCCCCGGTTGTGCTCGCCGACGATCATTCCCTCGTAGACCGGATCGCCGGGTACCACAAAGAGGCTGCCCCTGGGCTCCAGGTTAAATAAGGCGTAAGGTATGGCATTTCCGCTGCGGTCGGCCACGATGGAACCGGTAAACCGGCTGGGGCAGTCCCCCCGGAATTCCCCATAGCCGTCGAACTGGGAATGCATGATGCCGGTGCCCCGGGTATCGGTGAGAAATTCGTCCCGGTATCCGATCAACGCCCGGGCGGGCACTGAGAATTCGATTCGCACCCGGCCCTTGCCGTTGGTGACCAGGTTGGTCATCTTTCCCTTGCGAAGTGAGAGTTTTTCCGTCACCACGCCAAGAAAGCTTTCCTCGCAGTCGACCAGTAGCCGCTCCATGGGCTCAAGTTTTTTGCCGTTCTCGTGGCGATAGATGACTGCGGGTCGCCCCCCACAGAATTCATAGCCTTCCCGCCGCATGGTCTCGATAAGGATGGCCAGCTGAAACTCTCCCCGGCCTTTGACCAGCATAGTGTCCCGGTCTTCGGTCTCTTCCACCTGGATGGCCACATTGAGAAGGGTCTCCTTTAACAGGCGCGCCCGGATCCGGCTCGACTGGACGTACTTGCCCTCTTTGCCCCCTAACGGCGAGTTGTTAATTGTAAACTTCATGGACACCGTGGGTTCGTCAACGCTGATCCGTGGCAGGGCCCTCGGGGCCAGCTGGTTGCAGATGGTATCCCCGATCCGGACCTCCTCAATACCCGCCAGCACCACGATATCCCCGGGCTGAACCTCGTCCACGCCCTTTAATTTCATGCCCTCGTAAACCTGGAGTCCTGACACCTTAAGCGGTACGGTTTCGCCGTCTTCGCCGATGCACACCAGGTTGTCCCTGGACCGGGCCGTTCCGTTAAAGATTTTTCCGACGGCCAGCCGGCCCACGTAATCCGAATAGCCCAGGTCCGACACGAGCATCTGGAATGGCAACCCGGGATCGTGGAATGGGCTGGGGATCTGTTCAAGGATTGTGTCGAAAAGCACGTGTAGATTCTTTCTCTCCTCGTCAAGGGTTTTTAGGGCGATACCGTCCCTACCGACCGCATAGAGCAGGGGAAACTCAAGCTGCTCGTCGGTGGCATCCAGGTCGATCAACAGATCGTAAATCTCATCGAGGACCTCGTCTGGACGGGCGTCCTGGCGATCAATTTTGTTGATGACCACAATGATTTTAAGACCGGCTTCCAGGGCCTTATTGAGGACGAACCGTGTTTGGGGTAGAGGGCCTTCCGAGGCGTCTACCAGCAGGATCGCGCCGTCGGCCATGGACAGGGCCCGCTCCACTTCTCCCCCAAAATCCGCGTGACCGGGAGTGTCGATGATATTGATCCGGACGTCCTTCCAAACCACCGAGCAGTTCTTGGCGGCGATAGTGATACCGCGCTCCCGTTCAAGATCCATGGTGTCCATAAGCCGCTCGTCGATCTCCTGGTTGGCCCTGATCAGGCCGCTCTGCCGGAACATGGCGTCCACCAGGGTGGTCTTGCCGTGGTCGACGTGGGCGATGATGGCAATGTTTCGCAAGCTATCGTTTTGCATTACGCTTGTCATGATTCGGGATCTCCATTATTGCATGGTCTTTCCGGGTGGGCCGAAAGGCGCAATATAAGCATTAGAGCGCCGATTACAAGGGTTTTCAAAGTGTCAACACACATGTCTCAGCCAAAATTCTGCCACCACAATATCACGAATCAGATTTGATCTTGACCCACAAGCCCATTTGGCCCATACTCAGTTGCCAAAAAAGTCGGTCCTATCAAGAGAATGGAATGTTGGATCTTTTGCGAGACCCACCCGCTTTAACTGCGCACATCATCCGTGTGCTCCAGGAAAGAAACAGCCTTGAACACGTTTTTCCAAAGGGTATCTCTGGCTCGGCGGCCACGTCAGCCGTGCTGTTGCTATTGGGCCAGCACTGTCAAAAAAATGGGCTTTCACCTGAGCCCTGTCTGGTCTTAAACAAGCGGTCCACGAAGGTAAGGCAGCCTGGGGATCTATGTTTCCCTGGGGGAAGGATCGCGCCCCGTCTGGACTCTTACCTTGCAAGGCTTCTGAGCCTGCCCTTCTTCCCACTGGGACGCTGGCCTCATTGGTCTGATTGGTGTGATGTGCGGCGGCCCGAATCCCGGAGGCTTGCGCTTCTTTTCGCCGCCGGCATCCGGGAGAGCCTTGAGGAGATGTGCCTAAACCCTCTGGGAGTCAAATTCCTGGGTCCTATGCCATCCCAGAGTCTTGTGATGTTCCCCCGGGTCATCTACCCTATGGCCGGATGGATTACCCGTCAAAGGTGTTTCTTGCCTAACTGGGAGGTGGAAAAGATCGTTCGTATCTCTCTACGAGACCTATTGAACCCTGATTACTATGCCTGTTATCGACTGTATTTCGGGACATTCTATGCCAATGGGCAGAAAGGAACAACCCAGGATCTTCCTTGTTTTCTCCATAAAAAACAGGAGGAAAAGGAGATCCTTTGGGGCGCGACCTACGGTATCGTGATGGTCTTTCTTGAACTCGTCTTTGGATTCAGACCACCGGATATTGGATCGCTTCCGGTCGTCTATGGATCTTTAGATGAAAACTACCTTACCGGTTCCAGATAGACCATTAATCCTCCATTCAGATCTCACTAAATACGGCGATTTTGCAGTGAAAGAATCGCAAGACAAATTTCCGAATTGCAGTGGTGAAAAGGAGTAATGGAGCGTTGGAGTATTG
>JAUUVE010000094.1 GCA_030589715.1 Desulfobacteraceae bacterium
AGCCTCGGGAAAACTGGATACTCATCGAGGCATATCGCTTTAATTGGGCCAACTCCCACATGGGAGGTGGGGTCTCCTGGATGTCAGAAAATTCGGCTGTCTTGTAAACGCGCTTAGGGGATCCCTTCTCCAGATCCGTCAGAAATTGTGGGAGGGTCAGTTCGGCTTCATTCAGCACGAAATGATCAACTTCCTCAAACTGCTCGTGCTCGCTGGTGAAAAGTCGCCCGCCAGCAACCACCTCGAGGCCTGATTCCTTGCACCGGGTGATGGTTTGACGAGCCGAGTCTCTCTGCACAACCATCCCGCTTATAAATGCGAAATCAGCCCACTCCAGGTCTTTTTCCATGAGCTTTGCCACATTGGCATCAACCAGGCGTATTGACCATTCTTTGGGCAGCATAGCCCCCAACGTGAGCAAGCCTAGCGGCGGGTAGGCCGCCTTTTTGTGAATGAATTTGAGGGCGTGCTTAAAACTCCAGAATGTGTCCGGGAATTCAGGGTAGATCAGAAGAGCTTTCAATCGGTCTCCTCTCATTGTAAACCTTCAAAAAGTTATCACTCTTGCTAAGTGGTTCGAGGCTGGCCCTTTATGCCAAAAACAAGAAGAAGGAGTCAAGAGGGCATGTCTTGAAGCTTTTCTTCATCGGGCAACCTCTGGAGAGAGGTCGACCGGCAAAAGGGAAAACTCCGGCTAAGGAAACGACAAAAACCCAGTGAAGTCAAGAAAAATCAGATTTAACAATTACATCTGACTAAGGCATAATATAAAAAGCCGCTCATATTAATGACGGCTTTGGCATCAAATGGTGGGGACGACCTTCCCGTCAAGCCTGACGGGACGTTCTAACCAGAGAGTCAATGAATTCCCGGCTCCTTCGTTTCTTGATCTGCCGCTCTCTCACCGAGGCTTCGGACCTGGTGGGGTATTGCTCAAAGTAGACCAGTTCTCAAGGCCTTTTGGTTTTGGTGTATTTTGATCTACCCTGGTTGTGCCGTTCGAGTCGAAGAGAGAGGTCTTGAGTCGAACCGATGTAATAGGAACCATCCTTTAGGCTTCTCAGTATGTAGACGAGATAAGGCATAAAAGAACAAGCCCGTCACTAAAAGGTAACGGGCTTGTTTTTCCGTGGCGGGGACGACGAGACTCGAACTCGCGACCTCCGGCGTGACAGGCCGGCGTTCTAACCAGAACTGAACTACGTCCCCGTGGTTTCAAGAATTTTAATTAAATTGCTTCAGCTAACTCAACTCACGACCTTCCCGTCATGCCTGACGGGACGTTCTAACCAGAACTGAACTACGTCCCCGTGGTTTCAAGAATTTTAATTAAATTGCTTCAGCTAACTCAACTCGCGACCTTCCCGTCAAGCCTGACGGGACGTTCTAACCAGAACTGAACTACGTCCCCGTGGTAGGCGGAACGGGATTTGAACCCGTGACCCCCGGCTTGTAAGGCCGATGCTCTCCCACTGAGCTACCCGCCTAGGTCTGCGAGTTATTAACAGCCTTGACTTACTTTGTCAAGATGATTTAGCTCGCTCAGTGAGCCGTGACACCAGTTGCAGATGTCTTTTCGGGCTCAACTATCTTCCCGGGGCAGAACGGCTCCCATTCTTCTGCCGGGGCAAAGAGCTCTTCTCCCTCTGCCAGGATAATGGCCTCCCGGAGGACGTCATCCATATGCTCAACCAGTATCAGTTCAACCTTCTTGAGGATCTTCTTGGGTATTTCCTCAATGTCCTTTTTGTTCTCAAGTGGTATGAGTACCTTGCTCACTCCCCCCCGGTGTGCAGCCAGGATCTTCTCCTTGAGCCCACCAATGGGAAGGATCCTTCCTCTTAGGGTGATCTCACCGGTCATGGCAATATCGCTATTTACAGGTTTCCTTGTGAGGGCAGAGACGATGGAGGTGGCAACCGTAATACCCGCCGAAGGCCCTTCCTTGGAGATTGCCCCCTCAGGGATATGGATATGGATATCTGTCTTTTCATAGAAGTTGTCAGGGAGCCTCAATTGCCTTCCCCTTGACCGTACATAACTTAGGGCGGCCTGCGCGGATTCCTGCATGACCTCTCCGAGCTTTCCTGTAAGTACCAGGTTCCCCTTCCCCAGCATAACGGTAGCCTCGGTTTGAAGCAGCTCTCCACCCGCATCAGTCCACGCCAGCCCCGTGGTCACCCCAATGGTGTCCTTTTCCTCTGTGCGGCCATAACGGTATTTAGGGATTCCAAGGTATTTGTGAATGGACTGGGCCTTTACGGCTATCTTGGTATCCTTACCCTGTCTTACCACTTCCTTGGCAACCTTGCGGCAGATAGAGGAGATTTCTCGTTCCAAGTTCCTGACACCCGCTTCCCTGGTGTAGGTCCTGATTATGGTAAGGATGGCATTGTCAGTAAAAGATATATTTTCCGGTTCAAGACCATTTTGCTCGGTCTGTTTCTTGACGAGGAACTGTCGTGCGATGCTCAGTTTTTCCAGCTCTGTATAACCGGGCAGCCTGATAATTTCCATCCTGTCCTGGAGAGCAAGTGGTATATTGTGAAGGCTATTGGCCGTAGTGATGAAGAATACATCAGAGAGATCATAGTCTAGATCTAGGTAATGGTCATTAAAAGCAAAATTCTGCTGCGGGTCTAGCACCTCCAGTAAGGCTGCAGATGGATCGCCCCGGAAATCGGTGCTCATCTTGTCCACTTCATCTAGACAAAAGACGGGGTTGTTTGACTTTGCCTTCTTTAAGAACTGAATGATCTTCCCCGGCAAGGCACCAATATATGTCCTTCTGTGGCCCCTTATCTCCGCCTCATCTCTCACTCCTCCAAGGGAGAGCCTGACAAAATTTCGACCAGTGGCCCTGGCCACCGATTTGGCCAACGAGGTCTTACCAACGCCAGGGGGACCCACCAGACAAAGGATAGGTCCCTTTACCTTCTTGGCGAGGCGTTGGACGGCCAGATACTCTACAATCCTCTCTTTTGGTTTCTCGAGGCCATAATGGTCTTCCTCAAGGATTACCTCGGCCTCTTCAAGCTCCAATCTTACCTTTGACTTGTCATACCATGGAAGGGCAAGAATCCAGTCAATATAGTTGCGTACCACTGCGGCCTCAGCCGACATGGGGGACATCATCTTGAACTTATTAAATTCCTGCTTCACTCGACCATGGGCTTCCTTGGACAATCTCTTCCGCTTGATCTTTTTTTCTAAATCGTCAAGCTCTGCCTTAAAATCGTCTTTGGTCCCCATCTCTTTGTGGATGGCGCGCATCTGCTCATTCAGATAGTAGTCCTTCTGGGTCTTCTCCATCTGTTTCTTGACCCGTTCCCTGATGCGGTGCTCGAGCCTGAGGATATCCACCTCACCGTCGATCTTTGCGTAGAGCTTCTCTAAGCGGAGGTTCAGGTCTTCAGCCTCCAGGACTTCCTGCTTGTCGCTGACCTTCAAGGCAAGATGTCCCGCTATGGTGTCGGCCAGACGGCCTGGGTCCTCAATGGAGGTCACTGCACTGACGATTTCTGGCCCGATCTTGTTGTTCAGTTGGGCATATTCTTCAAAGATGGAATTGATTGATCGCACCAATGCCCTGGTCTCAAGGTCGACTTCGTAGTGGCTCGAGACCTTACTAACCTCGACCATCAAGAATTCCTGCTTGTCCACAAAATCATGTATCTTGCCCCTCTCTTTCCCCTCGATAAGGGCCTTCACCGTTCCATCGGGCAATTTCAGGAGCTGAAGAACAACGCCAATGGTGCCGAAGGCATAGATGTTTCGAGGTGTGGGATTGTCAATTTTCGCATCCCTTTGTGCTGACAAGAAAACCTTCTTCTGATGGGACATGGCATACTCCAGTGCCTTGATGGATTTTTCCCGGCCCACGAAGAGAGGCACAACCACGTTGGGGAAAACCACCACATCCCTCAAGGGGAGGAGGGGGTAATAAGATTTTTCACCCTGCAAAGAATTGTCTGGCGCTTTCCTAACTGAATTAAGCATTTTTCTACCCGTATTCTACTTGGTTTTCATAAAGAAACAGAGGTGATTCGTCATTTATTATGACCCCTTTGCCGATCACGCATTCACGGATTTCCGGATTGGATGGGATATCATACATTATGTCCAACATAATGGACTCTAGAATCGCTCTTAGACCGCGTGCTCCAGATTTCCGTTCCACCGCAGCCTCAGCAACGGCATGGAGCGCCTCATCAACAAACTTGAGTTCGACTCCTTCCAGTTGAAAGAGTTTCTTGTACTGTTTGACAAGGGCATTTTTTGGTTCGCTCAGGATCCTTACGAGGGCATCCAGACTTAACTTGTCCAGGGTAGTGTGTATGGGTATCCTCCCGATAAATTCGGGTATCAGACCGAATTTGATGAGATCTTCTGGTTGGACAAGGCTCATGACCTGGTTGATATCTGCCTCCCCCTTGCCTTTAATATCGGCCTCGAAACCGATCAACTTACTCCCGATTCGTCTCTTGATTATGTCGTCCAAACCATTAAAGGTGCCCCCGCATATAAAAAGGATGTTGCTGGTGTCGACCTTGACAAAATCCTGCTGAGGATGCTTTCTGCCCCCTTTGGGGGGGACATTGGCCATGGTCCCCTCAATGATTTTCAAGAGGGCCTGCTGGACCCCCTCACCGGATACATCTCGGGTAATGGAGGGGCTGTCCGATTTCCGGGCGATCTTATCGATCTCGTCGATGTACACAATACCCTTAGATGCAGCCTCCACATCATAATCGGCCATCTGCACCAAGTTAAGAATGATATTTTCTACATCTTCACCTACATATCCAGCCTCTGTAAGGGTGGTGGCGTCGGCGATCGTGAAGGGAACCTTGAGAATCTTTGCCAAGGTCTGCGCCATGAGAGTCTTTCCTGACCCAGTTGGCCCTATCAATAGGACATTGCTCTTCTCGATCTCAACACCTTCCATATCAACCTTGGTGTTGATCCTCTTGTAGTGGTTGTGAACGGCCACAGAAAGGATCTTTTTTGGTTTATCCTGCTCAATCACGTACTGGTCCAAGACCTCCTTTATTTGAGCAGGCTTTAGTAATTTATCATCCCCCTCCCCTTCACTTTCCCGGCTGTATTCTTCCTCAATGATTTCGTTACACAACTGAATACATTCATCACAAATATATACGGAAGGGCCAGCGATGAGTTTTTTTACCTCATCCTGACTCTTTCCGCAAAAGGAGCACAATAGATCATCACTAGAGTCATTATATTTACCCATAACTTCTCCTCTATTTCTTGCTCTTTGGGGCCTGCATCTCTCTCCTGGTTATGATCTTGTCTATAATTCCGTACTCTTTTGCTTCTTCAGTGGTCATAAAAAAGTCACGTTCGCTGTCTTTGCTTATCTTCTCAATATCCTGGCCAGTATGCTTGGCCAGAATCTTATTCAGTGTATCCCGGGTTTTCAATATCTCTCTCGCATGAATGTCTATGTCTGTGGCCTGCCCTTGGGCACCTCCCAGGGGCTGATGAATCATGATCCTGGAGTTGGGGAGGGCATAGCGTTTATCTTTGGCCCCTGATGCCAAAAGCAATGCCCCCATGCTGGTGGCCTGCCCCATGCAAATTGTGACCAGATCCGGTCTGATATATTGCATGGTATCATAGATGGCCAGCCCTGCGGTGACAGAGCCCCCAGGGGAATTGATGTAAACGTTGATGTCCTTATCCGGGTCTTCAGACTCCAAGAAGAGCATTTGGGCGATAATGGTGTTAGCGATACTATCTATCACCTGCTCTCCCATAATAATTATGCGATCCTTTAAAAGCCGCGAATAGATGTCATAGGCCCGCTCACCACGGCTTGACTGTTCGATAACGATTGGTATCAGCATTGGGACTTATTGATCTCCTTCCTTGGGGCTGTTTTTATTCAGCGATTCCTTGTCTACTTCTGAAATTATAGCATGTTCAATCAAGTAATTCAATGTTTTTCGCTCCAGCAGTTTCTGCTTCAGAGAGGACACTAGGTTTCTCGCCTCATAATATTTTTTAATGGTTTCGACGTCTTGCCCTATGCTTGAAGCTATTTCCTTAAACCCTTCCTCCAAATCCTCTTCATCCACCTCGATCTTGTCCTGTTTCGCTACTTGAGCCAAGACAAGCATCTCCTTAACACGCTTCTCTGAAGGGGGCCTAAAGTTCTCGTTTAGCTTCTCTTCAGAGAGGCCTGTCTTTTCAAAGCTCGACCCACTTCTCTCCAGATTCTGCCTGAGGTCCTCAACGGCTTGGTCAATCTCAGAGTCAACCAGGACTTTGGGAAGTTCAAAATCAAGCCCCTCCGAGATCTTTTCAATCAGCCTATTATTTAGGTCCCTATCGATCCTTTTCTTTTCCTGCTCTGTGACCGTCTCTCTTACATGCCTCTTCAGGTCCTCCAGATTCTCAAATTCGGTCCCCACGGTTTGTGAAAACTCATCGTTGAGCTCCGGGAGGACCATTTCTTTTATGTCCCTTATCTGGACCTTGAATTTCACATTTCTCCCGGCAAGTTTTGAATGGTAATATGTATCTTCAAAATCAACCTCGATTTCCGATTCGTCACCTTTCTTGAGACCAATCAAGGACTCCTCAAAGTCGGGGTGAAAATCGTTGGCCCCAACTTTCACAAGGAAATTCGGTGACTTAATACCCTCCAAGGGTTGGTCCCCCTCATAGCCCTCATAGTCCAGGATCACATAATCATCCCGTTGAATAGGCCTGTCCTTTTCAACAGAGGTCAATTTTCCATGGGATTTTCTTATCTGCTCTAATTGATTGTTCACGTCTTCTTCCGTAACCAGAAATTTTTCCTTATCCACCTCAACTCCGAGGTAATTCTTTAGCTCGAATTCAGGTCGAACTTCCATCACAGCAGAATACTTGAAATTTCCTCCTTGTTTCAGGGTCTCCTTTTCGAGGACAGGTGTGCCAAGGGGAAATGTATTGACCTCTTCCAAGGCCTTTGGGAGGGTATCACTTATCAACTCCTTGGTCACATCCTCCACTACCTGCTTACGAAAGCGTCCCTCTAGGATACTCCTGGGGACCTTTCCAGGTCTAAATCCGGGTATCTTTACCCTTTTTCCCAGCTCTCGGTAGGCCTCGTTGAATTGCCTATCCACTTCTTCAGGTTCAATCTCAACCAATATTTTTTTCTTTACAGCGCTTATATCCTCTAAGCTGGTTTTCATAATTTGCCTCAACGGTAAGGTCTGCCAAAGAAAAGGACTTGTATCAAACATAATGATTTCAGACGGCAGAGCTGGTTCATGGGAGCATCTGGGAGACTCAGCATCGAAAAAATAACAATCATTTCTTCAGTTTCAAGGTGTTTCTGCAATTCTTCCCCTTTTCTTC
>JAUUVE010000175.1 GCA_030589715.1 Desulfobacteraceae bacterium
ACTGCCTGCTATCATTGACATTGTGCCAGGAGCACTACCCCTCATTATATCGAAATAGATCTCCTGGCACCATTGCCAAGATCTTGGTTTCTCAGGCTACTATGCGTAGAATATATGAGGATCGGATCTTTTGTTTTGATACATTCATCTGGAGCAAGCTCAAAACTCCCACCTGAAAAATCTGACATAATAAGACCCCACAGAGCGATTGGGAGAGATTCCTGGCACAGATTGCTCACATTCTATTGCTGGGATACCCAAGAAAATCTTACCGCTCCGGATATTTAACAGGGCAGGCATGATATCTGGATAGCAAAGGCCAGAGTCAAAAGAACGACCAAAATACAGATACAGGCTCACACCACCACAGATGACACCCCCATAGGCTATCTGAACAGTGAACGTTGTCTTGGCAGGACACGAGGATGGGAAAAAGAAGAGGGGGATTATGAGAATCGAGAAGATGATGAGAGCTATTCTGCCAGAAGGTGTCATCGTATCCCTTCCGCTATCAGGGTAACTATCTTATTGCCAGGATAATTCAAAGAATTTGCGTTTTCATGAAAGGCTTTGCTTATTGCATGTTCTTCCTGTATCAATATCTTTGATCACATCTTCCATGTCAAGGGAAAATAGACTGGAGTTTCCTTAGCAATTTGGACTGGCCTTAATGAACTTTTTGATGATGAGCAGGGACCTGGAGGCGATTAGATCCGGCGGCCTTCATGGAAGATATGCACCCGATGGGGGTCGATGGTCAGCGGGATGATCTGTCCCGGTTGGAAGGCAGCCTCTTTGGGGGCGCGAACCGTTAGGGTCCCTTGGCCGAGATGGGCGTGGATATACTTCTCCGAGCCTACATTGCTGATCATCTCCACCTTAGCCTGTAGGATCGTAGTCCCACCCTGACCGATTCCGATGTCCTCGGGACGGATGCCCACCTCCACTTCACTTTCTTCCAGGTTGATCTGAAGTCCTCGAAGATCCAGTGAAAAACCAGGACCCTGAAAATGCAGGCGATCATCCTTACGGAGGAGCCTCCCCCGATACAGATTCATCTCAGGCGATCCGATGAAGGTGGCCACAAAGGTATCTGCGGGGCGCTCGTAGATGGTCTCGGGCCGACCGATCTGGTGAATCTTCCCGTGGCGCATGACTACCACCTGGTCCCCAAGGGTCATGGCCTCCACCTGGTCGTGGGTGACATATATGATGGTACTCTTGATCTGACGGTGCAGCTGCTTGAGTTCCAGCCGGACACCGGCACGCAGGCGGGCATCCAGATTGCTCAAAGGCTCATCGAGCAGGAAGACTCTGGGCCGGCGCACCATGGCCCGACCCATGGCAACCCGCTGACGTTGTCCACCCGAGAGGTCCCCCGGTTTTCGGTCCAGGAGATCCTCGATCCCCAGGAGGCGGGCCGCCTCAAGGACCCGCTCTCGGATGCTTTGCTTGGGTACACCGCGCATGCGAAGTCCGAACCCCAGGTTCTGGGCCACTTTCATGTGGGGATAGAGGGCATAGCTCTGAAACACCATGGCCACATCCCGGTCCCGGGGTGCAAGCCGGTCCACAGATTGGCCATCCAGGAGTACCGAGCCCTCGTCCTGGAGGATCAGTCCGGCGATAATATTGAGCAGGGTACTCTTTCCACAACCCGAAGGCCCCAGAAGCACGCAAAACTGCCCGTCCTCCACATGCAGATCCACGCCGGAGAGGGCCACAATCTTACCAAATCGCTTGGTAATTCCTTTCAGGGTCAACGATGCCATATTCAACCTTTCATGGCCCCTGCGGTCAGGCCCCTAACCAGGCAGCGCTCGAAGAACAGGAAGAGGACCAGGATAGGGATGGTCACCGTGACCGAGGCGGCCATCACCAACTGTTTAGACAGATGAACACTCTGGGCGAGCTGCACCACCCCTCTGGATAGGGTGAATTTCTCAGGGGTATCCAGGAACATAAAAGCGAAAAGGAACTCGTTCCAGGCGATCATAAATGTATAAAGGGCCACGCTAGCTAGGGCCGGGGCGGACAGGGGAATGACGATTCTCCAGATCACGCCGAGACGACTGCACCCGTCGATGAGCCCCGCATGTTCCATCTCAGGGGGGAGGGTCTGAAAGTAGCTCTTGAGCATGTACAGGGCCACTGGAAGGGTCTGGGCCAGGTACACGAGGATGAGCAAATTGATCGAATCCCGGAGCCCCATCCGGGAGAACATCACGTATAGAGGGATCACCAGGACGATGGCCGGAAACATATAGATGAGCAAGATGCTGTAGGACATAATTTTCCGGCCGCGAAAACGGAGCCTGGTGACGGCGTATCCACCTACCGTGGCCAGTGTCACCGAGAGCACCACGGTGAGGATGGAGACATACACGCTGTTGGAGATATATTGGAGAAAGCCGTGCTCAAAGAGGACCGCATAATAGGCGTGAAAATCGATTTTTCGGATGTCCAGTCCTAGGTTAGCAGGCCTCAGGAGGATCTCCCCCAGAGACTTGAAAGAAGATACAATCATCCAGTAAAAGGGAAATGCCACGATAATGATGAAGAAGATAAGGCCCACGACCCTGAGGATCCGAATAATTGTTTGCTCAAAATACTCTCGGCTCATCCCTTCGTGTCCCCATTCATGGAGGATTTTTGCTGCTCCATTACACGCCCTACAGGGCTCTGATCTGACACAATTAATCCTCCTTCAGAATCCAGCGGAAGTAGATGATGAGGAAGATCGACAGAACCCCAAAGAGGACCATGGCAACCGCTGAGCTTGCCCCGATGTCAAACTCACCAAAGGCGTAATCATACACCTTGATGGTCAAGACCTTGGTTCCGGCCTGCCCCCTGGAAAGCAGAAAGATATCGTCGAACTTATTGAAGGTCCAGATGAACCGGAAGAGGAAGAGGGTGGAGAGAACCGTGGAGAGCTGGGGCAGGGTGATATGGTAGAACCGCCTGAACGGACTTGCCCCATCGACCGATGCCGCCTGGTAAAGCTCATCCGGTATGGCCTGGAGCCGTGCGAGAATGAACAGGAAGGCAAAGGGAAAGTAACGCCACCCCTCGAACAAGATCACCGAAATCAGCGCCAGAGGCATACGTACCCTCACCCCCAGGAGGTCCAGGTCCCACCAGCGCTGGGAGAGAAATGGAATCGGTTGTGCCAGAAGACCCTTGTCCACAGCCAACCAGTTGAGAACGCCCAGCTGGGGATCCACTATAAAACTCCAGGTAAAGGTCACGGCCACTACCGGCGCGATATAGGGTGAGATGAAAAGCCCCCTCAGAAGGCCCCGGCCAGGGAATTCTCCATGGACCAGGAGTGCCGCCATCAATCCCAGGAGAATGGACAGAGCGCTCCCCCCAATAGTATAGATCAATGTGGTCAGGAGGCCCGGCCCAAGGTGCTGATCGCCGAATACCTTCCGGAAGTTCTCCAGGGTCAGGTTGAACTTGAAAAGGGAGATCCCTCGAAGATCCCCAAGGGATACTGGTTTGAGACTGAGCCACAGGTTCCAGATCACCGGGAAAATCACGAAGACCAGGACCACAATGAATGTGGGGAACAACAACCAAAAGGCAAGCCTGGCCTCCTGATCCAAGAAGGTAGGCTCTCGTCTTTTCAATTGACTATTGACTATTCGACCTTCAATTTTCAATCTTAAATCGACAATCCACTATTCCAGGGCCTTCACCCGCTCGTCCATCATCCGGGCAGCCTGCTTCGCAGTCAGTTCGCCATCAAGGAATCGTTTGAGGATCTGGGGAATAACCTTTGTTCCATAGATCTTGGAGACCAGGGCCCCTTTGCCCTTGGCGAATCCCCAACGATCGAAACCGTCCACCCCGTCTATAATGGTTTTCACCACGTCCATCCCGTAAAACTCAGAGATCTTGGCCCGGGTTGTCACCCCAAATTCAAGCTCCATCCATCCGTCAATGAAGCGGTTGGGCTCATCCCGGGTCCCCTTGCGCACGGGCAATTTGCCCTCTGCGGCCATACCTAACCACCTCAGGTACCCATCAGTTAGGAGAAATTCCACCCATTGTTTGGCTCCAGCCTTGTCCGCATCTGGGGTGATACCCAGGTAGTTTATCTGACCGTATTGAGCAATCCCTTTTGGGCCTTGAATGACGGTCACGAACCCGGTATTCCTGGCCAGGAATCCTGGCTCCCCTTTGGCAATATCGGGAACCACTGGCTGATCCCTCCGAAGTCCTGAGAGCTCATCCAAGATAAAGGGAGACCATATGATCATGGACGCTCGTCCAGAGACATAGTCCATCCTGGTGTGCAGCCAGTAGAGGTTTCCAGGCGGCGTAAAACGGGTAAGAGCCTTGTAGAACTCGAGGGTCTGGACCATCTCAGGGGTGTCCAGGTCAACACTCCCGGATGGACCTATCAATCTAACACCATTTGACAGTGCGAAGTGCTCGAAAACTTGCTGGGTATAGGTCTGCCCAGGGTCAGTGGCTGCCTCGAAGCCCCAGATCAAAGGTGGATTGTGAAGGGCTTGGGCTGCTTGAAAGATGCGATCCCAGCGATCAGGCACGGGCAATCCCTTTTTCTTGAAGAGATCCTTGCGAAAGAGCAGGAGCTGGCCCCATCCATCGGCCGGTACGGCGGCGTACCCACCTGGGACCCGGGCAAGGTTCAGAGGCCCTATGCCAAAGGTCTCTTTGCCAAGGTGATTCACCACCTCCGTTGCAGACTGATCATCCAGGATCCCTGCCTCCGTCCATCCGATGGTGAAGTCGATAGGATGGAAGAGCACATCGGGGAGGGACCTTGCTGCATAAGCGGCAGTGACCCTTTCTGCCAAAAGATTTTCCTGCACAGGGACCACGCGGACGTCAATTCCGGTTTTCTGGGTGAATGCATGGGCAATTCCTCTCTGGATCTCCAGCCGTTCCTTCTCCACCTCAGTGGTCCAGAAAGTGATCTGTTTTTGGGCACCAGCCGCGGGAAGACTCATTATGGTAACCCAGAGGATGGTCAAAAGATACAAAATTGTTGCCCTCATAGATAGCCCCTCCTTCCCAAAAAGATATTAAAACAATTATAATCCACGAGTCTTCCCAAGGTCAATAAGATTGTGCAGATCTTTGATGGCCAAGACGCTCGTAAGAAGCGGCATCTGCTCTGGCGCAATTTGTTGTAAGGGACTAAAAGTGATATATGACGGTTGGATCTTCTACCTTGACAGATTCATCTGTGGCAAGCTTGTTGTATGGAAACTCACCTGAAACCTAGAGAACTTCAAGGCATCCCGGATTGTTGAGTGAAGATCAACATAATTGATCAGGGAACAGATAGTTTAAAGGCCCCTTAATTCCTTGACGGCTGAGACGACCTGCGATACCTTCTCACTTGCCTTACCGTGAAGGAAGATATCGGTTATGTGATCAGTAAGCGCCGTTTTTTCCAGATTCACCTCGATTATCTTGGCACCGGCCTGCTTTGCCTGCCTGGGAAGTACGTTAAAAGGATAGACCACAGCCGAAGTGCCTATTATCAACAAG
>JAUUVE010000304.1 GCA_030589715.1 Desulfobacteraceae bacterium
ACAAACATCCCATTGGTATGGAGGTTAAAAGGGCCTATGGAAAAGACGTCAGGAATCATATCGCATTTTGGATTTTGGATTTTGGATTTTGGATTTATGCCTGTCTTGGTGCGATCCGCACTGCGGTTTAGGCCAGGGATTTGGGATTGTGGAATTGGTTTTCATAAGATTATTCAACTGTCGGCCCGGCGTTGAAAGATAAGGCCAATGGCCACCAAGAATGTGCCCACCGTGATGGCTGAGTCGGCCACATTAAACGCGGGCCAATGGTATGGGCCCACGTAAAAATCAACAAAATCTATCACTTCCCCAAACCTGAGACGGTCGATTAGGTTCCCAAGGGCCCCCCCCAGGATAAGCGATAGGCCCAAGATAGTCCGGATGGCCGCTTGCTTCAACCTGAAAAACCAAAACACCAATAAAATGATGGCCCCTATGGTAGCAGCCAGCAAAAAATAGAAGAGTAGGTTAACATCCTGCCGGTTCATAATGCCAAAGGCCATGCCACGGTTTCGTATATGTACCAGATTAAGGAGGCCCTTTAGGACCGGCACAGATTCATATACCCGCAGGGTATGCAGGATGGCCAATTTTGACAGCTGATCCAGCAGGACAACAGCCAAGGCGGGCCAGACCATCAGGTGATAATTTCGTTTAGGACTTTCAGACATCGTTTGCACACGGTTGGATGAGTGTTGTCCTCTCCGATTGTGGGATCATGAACCCAGCATCTCTCGCACTTGGGGTCAATTGAAGGGGACACCTTCACCTTTAGGCCGGAGATTGTATCGCTTTCAAGGCCATCCTCCAGTCGGTCTATCTCTATCATGTCAACGGAGGAGACAATAAAGATGGACCGAAGCTGATCCCTATAGGCAGACAGCATTTCCATGAGTTCGGACGAAAGGCCCAGGGTGACAGATGCATCCAACGAATGCCCGATGGTCTTCTCCCTCCTTGCAAGTTCCAGTGCCTTTGTGACCTCTCCCCGGATCTCTATGATCCCTTCCCAGCGGCGCAGCAGTTCGGGGTCCTTGTGGGTGTCATTTACAGGGACAAAGAGATCGGCGTGCACACTTGGGGCTTGTTCCGCCCGTTTCATGTACTGCCATATTTCGTCGGAGGTGAAGGAGAGGATGGGTGCCATCAGCCTGACCAAGACCTCCAAGATCTCGTTAATGGCAGTCTGGGCCGATCGCCTCGCAACCGATTTCTGGGGTGAGGTGTAGAGCCGATCTTTTATGATGTCCAGATAAAAGGAGGAGAGATCCAGGACGCAAAAATTATGTAGGTTGTGATACACCAGGTGAAAATTAAAATTATCATATGCCCCCAATACCCTTTGATTCAATTCCTGGAGTCTATTTAGGGCCCAACGGTCCAATTCCTCCATCTGCCGGTAGGGGACCCGGTCAGTTTCAGGATCAAAGTCATTCAGATTACCCAATAGGTAACGGCAGGTATTACGCATTCGCCTGTAGGCCTCCGTGAGGCGCTGGAGTATCTCTTTTGAGAGACGGATATTATTGCGATAGTCTTCTCCTGCAACCCAGAGCCTAAGGATTTCTGCTCCGTAGTTCCGGATAAGTTCATCGGGCGCAATAACATTCCCTGCTGATTTGTGCATCGCCTTGCCAGCACCATCCACCACAAAACCATGGGTCAGGACATTCTTGTATGGGGCCTCATTCCGTGTTCCCACCGAACATAAGAGCGAGCTGTGGAACCATCCCCTGTGTTGATCACTGCCTTCAAGGTATAGGTCCGACGGGCTATCAAGGTATTCCCTATTCTCCATTACAGCGGCAAAACTAACGCCAGAATCGAACCAGACATCCAGGATATCCGTCTCCTTTCTAAAGCGCCCTGAGCCGCAATTGGGACAGCTAGTGGCTGGAGGAAGGAGATCTTCTTCTGATTCAGTAAACCATATATCTGCACCTAATTTTTCAACCATGCCGGCTATATGATCCACGATCTCTTGTGAGATAATCAATTGGTCGCATTCCTTACAGAAAAAGACCGTGATGGGCACCCCCCATGCCCTCTGGCGGGAGACACACCAGTCCGGGCGACTGGCAATCATATTGTAGATACGCTCCTGACCCCAAGAGGGTATCCAGGAGACCCTGTTGATGGCATCGAGGGCGTTTTGACGGAGATTGTTCTTTTCCATTGATATAAACCACTGTTCGGTGGATCGAAAGATAACGGGGTTTTTGCAGCGCCAGCAGTGCGGATATTCGTGCGTTATCTCCTCTTCCTTGAGGAGTGCGCCCACCTCAGTCAGCTTGTCATTTATGGCTCGATTGGCTGCAAATACCTCAAGGCCGGCAAAGTATTCCACGTCATTGGTAAACCGACCTGAATCGTCTACCGGAGAATAGACATCTATTCCATATTCAACACCGGTTTCATAGTCTTCCCGGCCATGGCCAGGGGCCGTGTGGACACATCCGGTCCCTGCCTCAAGGGTAACATAGGGGGCCAGGACAATCACTGAGGGTCTGTCATAAAGGGGGTGCCTGGCCTTTAAGTTTTCAAGGTCAGCAGGCTTGAGCCTTTCAAGGATCTCGTAGGATTTGATACCAAAGGTATCCATGCACACATCCAAGAGCCCTTTGGCCAAAATCATGACCTGGTTGTTTTCGGTCTCTACGGCCACATATTCCAGGTCTGGATGAAGGGCAATGGCCAGGTTGGCAGGCAGGGTCCATGGGGTAGTAGTCCAGATTACAATAAAAACCTCTTTACCTTTCAAGGTCCCATATGCCCGGCCCAGGTCTGAGATCATGGGAAACTTTACAAAGATTGAGGTAGATGAATGTTCTTCATATTCAACCTCTGCCTCGGCAAGGGCGGTCTTGCATGAGATGCACCAATAGATAGGCTTTTTGCTCCTCATAAGGCTGCCATTCAACGCAAACTTGCCGAATTCCCTTATAATGGTGGCTTCGTAAGGAAAATTCATGGTCAAGTAAGGATTTTCCCATTCTCCTAAGACCCCTAGGCGTTTGAATTCGTTGCGCTGGATCTCGATGTATTTCTCGGCATACTCCCGGCAGTATCTCCTTATCTCTGCCTGGGACATCTCCAATTTGCGGGGGCCAAGTTCTTGATCCACTCTGTGCTCTATGGGAAGACCGTGACAGTCCCAGCCGGGGACATAAGGTGCATCGAAGCCTGCCATTTGCCTTGACTTGAGAATGATGTCTTTTAGTATCTTGTTAAAGGCCGTTCCCATATGTATGTGACCATTGGCATATGGGGGACCATCATGAAGCATATAGCGTTTCCGGCCCTCGGAGGTCTGTCGAATTATCTCATAGAGGCCCATCTCCTCCCACCGTTCAAGGATCTCTGGCTCCTTTTTTACTAGATTGGCCTTCATGGGAAATGGCGTCTTGGGGAGATTCAGTGTCTGCTTGTAGTCCATCAAACTTTCCTCCAAATCGATTTGTAACCTATCAGTATATCAAATAGCAATTCCCAAGTCAAACCTATAATCAGAATTGCAGCAATTCTAATTTTGGAATTTCACCTTGTATAGCTGCGAAAAAGGTAAGTTCTCAATAATCTCGGGCACCGTGGTGGTCGGCCATTTCTTTCCGGCGCGCTCTAAACCTGTAGTGGGAGTGTGGCCGATATATGGGGTGTTGCCAAAGGCATGGAGAAGCTCATGGGAGCATCCGGAGAAAACCCCAAATATCAGCCACTGCCAAA
>JAUUVE010000138.1 GCA_030589715.1 Desulfobacteraceae bacterium
CCTTTCTCCCATAGGATTGGGCTTTTTCAGTGAGGGCCTTTGAAAGGGGGGCCGGGCAGGTCTCTCGGGTTGCACCGACCGTATATTTTGCCTCGTAGTCGAAGAATCTGTATGAGTTCTGCGGTGCTATCTCTATTAAGGGGAGTGCCTCTAGGGCCTGGTTACCCAGAACGCAGCAGGTGACCTCCTGGCCATCAATATATTGCTCCACCATTATCTCATGGTCGTACTGGAATGCCTTCTCAATCCCTGCATGGAGTTCATCTTGGTTGTGGCAGATAGAGACCCCGAGGCTCGACCCTTCTGCAACCGGCTTAACTACTGCTGAGGAACCGATCGATTCCGTCACCGCGCCTAAAGAGAAATTATCACCCTTCCGGAGGGTCACCTCTTTTGCTATCCTCAATCCCATGGCCCTATAGAGCTCCTTGGCTACCCTCTTGTTAAAGGCCATAGCGCTGGATAATACCCCGGAGCCCACAAATGGGATGCCCAGGACATCCAACATCCCCTGGATACACCCGTCCTCTCCAAGTTTTCCATGGAGCAGGACAAGGGCCAGATCTATCTCTTTCTTTGCCTCGGTCAAGGCCTTTAGATCGTACTTGGGATCATACCTGATGACATCATACTTTTCCTTGTTGAGGGCTTGGTAAACAGCTCCTCCACTTTTGAGTGAAACCTCCCTCTCTCCGGACCAACCTCCTGCCAACAATGCAAGTCTGACCCTATCTGCCAAGCGATTTCCCCTATTTCTTCCGGAATATATGACCCTGTCTCTTTTTCGGGCAAACGCCAATGCTACCCGCTGTAGGTTTTGACACCCCGCCTTCACATCATGTATACTGCCCTTCGGTCTTCTTGTTCACGCCGTAAGCGTTCACAGGTTCCCCGCGCAGCGGGATCTTCGACAGGGTTCATCGTTCAGGGTTAAGGACAAAGAATGGATTGAAGACCCGAAGTCCTCATTAAAAATGCTCATTTTCCCAAGCAATTGCCAATTTGGCTCCAAATTTTGGATTAGGCCTGACGAAACTGACGCTTTTCTCGTAAATACGCATCCCAAATGCAGTCCGCGGACAAGAATGGAACCTTGAACCCTGTCGAAGATCCCGCTGCGCGGGGAACCTTTGAACCCGTGAACGCCTACCAAATTCATTTGTAAAAGAATAATATGACCCTTCAGCCACACACATCTTTCAAAAAAACATGGCGCTGGTGTATCCTTTGTGTTTCCATTATAATAGCCAGCTACCTCGGCTTTGTCTCCCTTGTCTTTGTCTGGATCGGTTTTACCCATGCCAACCAATCGGGCTTTTGGGTCCCTATTCTGGCCGGAACCGTATCCCTGAGCGGAATCATGTGGCTCTTTTTCCGAATCGCAAGGCGCATCTTGGGCCAGATGAAAGAAAAGGCTTTTCTGAATATCTAGCTGTCTTCACCACGTCCTAATCCTATCAGGGAGACTCCTCCTTATAAAAAGAGACAAGAAATTCTTCTTCCTTTGGAGATAGGTTAAACCGCCCTGCGGCCTCTTGGATGAGTAAAGGGATTGACTTGCACTCATTTTCCTTCCGGTTCTCGGAAATCCACTTCACCGCCTGCCTCAGCTTTTCTCCCTTTGGCTGGATCGTTGCCATCCCGCATCTCCTTTCTCCAAAACTATCCGCCCCACTCAGACAATCTACGCGCTTATCTCCCTTACTGATACGTCACCATAGACTATCTTTCTCTCCTGACCCTGGTCATCAAGGATGATCAGTGCACCATGGGGATCTATCCTAAGGGCCTTGCCGCAAATCCTCTCACCCGTAGACCTGATCTCTACTCGCTTATTCACGAGCATTGATTCCTCATTCCATCTTTTGTAAAACCCTTCCAACCTCCCACTAGACATCTTCCGGTAATAGGGCTCCAGCTTCTCCAGTATCCCCACCAGCAAATCCTCCCTCGAGACCTCGCCCCCTGTTTCGACCAGGATGCTTGTAGCCGCATAAAGCATTCCTTCCTCATCTGCGGGCCTCCAATTCGCATTCAGCCCAAGCCCCAAGACCACATATTCGACTGTCTTATTCCATGTGGAAAACTCGGTAAGAATCCCACCCAGTTTTTTTCGGCCCACGTAAAGGTCATTGGGCCATTTGATCATTGCCTTTAGGGCGTAGAGCTCACCGATAGCATCAATTGCCGCCAAGGCCAGAATCATTGTCAGTAAAAAGACTTTATCCGGCGGTATTTTGGGCCTGAGTAGGACGGAAAAGAGCAAATTCACATGCCTGGGCGATAACCACCGCCTTCCCATCCTTCCCCTCCCGGCCGTCTGCTCTTCACAAAGCACAAGGGTTCCTTCTGGGGCGCCCTTTGTGCCCAGCTCTTTTGCTAACCTATTGGTGGAATCCAGGATTTCGTGGAATACAATTGTTCTTGCAAAAATAGATTGGCCTAATTTTTTTCGAAGGATGCTGGGTCGGAATGAATTATTTCTTGGAGGTGATTGGCCAGTGTTCTTCCACGAGACCATACGCTAATGGACCTTCCTTTTTTGTAGGCGTTCACAGGTTCAGGGTTCATCGTTCAGACTCCGGCCCGTACGGGGTTACCTTATGTTTTGTTGGTTCAACGTTACGTAAGGCCCACTATGGACTTCGGGACAAGTCCGTTTTGCATACCGAAGAAAACAAGACAAACTCCCAGATCCGACGAATCAGCGGTTCAGAGTTTCAGTCACCCCGTGAACGGTTACCCTTTTCTTATTTAGTGTCTGAACGAAAACTAGGAAATCAAAAATACCCAAGATTGTTTATGAATGTCTAGTGAGTTTAACTTGTTTCAATTAATCCAAAATTCGCAATCCAAAATCCAAAATAGTGCCTGAACAGGGTTTTCGTTCAGGCACTATTTAGTCCTCCATCAACTTGGCTACCCCTACGACCTTTTCATTCTCCCCCAGATTAATGAGCTTTACGCCTTGGGTATTCCGCCCGATGACCGAGATGTCAGCCACACGCAATCGTATGATCTTTCCATGACCCGTAATGATCATCAATTGATCCTGATCGCTCACCTGATATGAATATACAACAGGGCCATTTCTCTCTGACACCTTAATGGTCAGAATCCCCTTCCCGCCCCTTGACTGCCTGCGGTATGCATCTGTCCTGGTCCTTTTGCCATAGCCGTTTTCCGTAACAGTCAGTATAGTTGCGCCTTCATCCAGGGTCTCCATCCCCACCACTTCATCCCCTGGCGCCATCCTGATCCCGATATTTCCGGCTGCCACCCTGCCCATACTTCTCAGTTCTTCCTCGGGAAATCGGATTGACTTGCCGAGGCGGGTGCTTATAAAAATATCTTGCTCTCCGCTTGACACACGGACGGTTATAAGTTCATCATCATCTCGGATCTTCACCCCAATAGTTCCTATTGACCTCGGATTACTGTAAGCCGTGAGCTCTGTCTTCTTAACCAGTCCTTTCTTGGTGGCCATGACCACATATTTGCCTTCCTCAAAATTTCTTACTGGTAGAATGGTTGCGACCCGCTCTCCTTTTTGCAAATTTAAGAGATTTATGATCGCTTTTCCCTTGGACATTCGCCCCGCCTCAGGGATCTCATGGACCTTTTTCCAGTAGACACGGCCCTTGTTGGTAAAAAAGAGGAAGTAGTCATGAGACGAGGCCACAAACAGGTGCTCAATAAAATCCTCCTCCTTTGGCTTGACACCGGTCAACCCTTTTCCGCCACGGCGCTGGGCCCTGTAAAGGCTTATTGGGTTTCTCTTAATATACCCCTGGTGGCTCACTGTCACCACCATGTCCTCCTCAGCTATCAAGTCCTCGGCGTCTAAATCCGCCATATCCTCAAGGAGCTCGGTTCTGCCCTCGTCCCCGTGCCTTTCCTGGAGCTCCTTCATCTCGTCCCTGATAAGCTGCATGACTATTGCCTGGTTTTCCAAGATCTCCTTAAAACGATTGATGTTCTTGATCAGATCCTGGTACTCTGCGTTGATCTTTTCCCTTTCAAGGCCCGTTAACCTCTGTAGCCTCATGTCCAAGATTGCCTGGGCCTGGGCCTCGGAAAATTCAAATTCGGATACCAATCTCCCCTTTGCCTCATGGGGGTCTGAGGATGACCTTATCAGCTCAATAATATCGTCCAGGAAATCCAGGGCCTTCTTTAATCCCTCAAGTATGTGTGCCCGTTCCTCAGCCTTCCTAAGGTCATGGACCGTCCTTCGGACTATAATTTCGCGCCGATGCCTTATAAAGTGTTCAAGGATCTCCTTTAGGGTCAGGACCTCGGGCCTCCCATGGACGATGGCCAGGAATATGATCCCAAAGGAGGTCTCCATCTGGGAGAACTTATATAATCGATTAAGGATCACAAGGGCCTTACCCTCACGCGTTATCTCTATCACGATTCGCATCCCGTCCCTGTCAGATTCATCTCTGATATCTGAGACGCCCTCTATCTTCTTCTCCTTAACCAACTCCGCTATCTTTTCAAGCAACTTCGCCTTATTTACCTGATAAGGGATCTCAGAGATGATGATCCTTTCCCTGCTCTGGCCGACCTTCTCTACATAGGCCCTGGCCCTCATCTTGATGATCCCCCGGCCTGTCTTGTAAGCCTCTAAGATGCCGCTCTTACCCAAGATGAATCCTGCAGTTGGAAAATCAGGGCCCGGCAGGACCGCCATCAGCCCTTTCATATCTATTTCAGGATCATCAATAAGCCTGATAATGGCCTCACATACCTCAGAAATATTGTGTGGGGGAATATTGGTGGCCATTCCAACTGCGATGCCTGAAGAGCCATTTACAAGAAGGCTCGGTATGGTAGTGGGCATGAGGCCCGGCTCTAAGAGGGAATCGTCATAATTGGGTACGCAATCCACGGTTTCCTTATCAATATCTGACAGGAAATCTTGAGCAAGCCTTGTCATCCTTACCTCTGTATAACGCATGGCCGCCGGCGGGTCCCCGTCAACAGATCCAAAATTGCCCTGCCCATCTACGGTCGGATACCTCATAGCGAAGTCTTGAGCCATCCTCACAATCGTATCATAGACAGCCGCATCTCCGTGGGGGTGATACTTCCCGATCACATCGCCAACTACCCTTGCCGACTTTTTGAAAGGCCTGTTATAATAGTTCTTCAGGTCATACATGCCATATAGGACCCGCCTATGAACGGGCTTAAGACCGTCCCTGACATCAGGCAAGGCCCGCCCCACAATAACACTCATGGAATACTCAAGATATGACCTCTTCATCTCATCTTCGATATTCACAGATTCAAGTCTAAGTTCCGTGACCATTTCCTTCTCCAGTAAACCCTATAAACCTCTTACTCTTAAATGCCTCATCATATGTCTAGTTCAGTGACCTCTAAGGCATTTTTTTCAATAAATTCTCGCCTGGGCTCAACCTTATCCCCCATCAGGATTGTAAATATTTCATCCGCCTCCACCCAGTCCTCTATCCTAACCCTGACCAGTATCCTCTTCTCCGGGTCCATGGTCGTTGACCAGAGCTGCACCGGGTTCATTTCCCCAAGCCCCTTATATCTCTGAACCGTAAGCCCTTTCTTACCCTTTTCCAAAAGCGCGTTAAGGAACTGTTCGGAATTTTCGAGCCTCTCTTCCTTTCCATCCACCGTAACTACGTGGCTACCATTATTAAGCTTCCTAAACTCTTTAGAAACTCTCATAAGTTGTTTTAACTCAGGAGAAGCCAAAAACTCCCAGTTTACCGAGAAACTCTGGCCCCCGTTCTGAGTCTCTGTCACCATAAACTCATAGTAGCCATCCTCATCCCCAAAATTCTCCTCCACCTCAAAGCCGTTCTCCCGAAGCCTTTGCATAAACCCTTCCACAAAATCCCTATCTTTGAACAACCTCTTATCCGTAATCCCATTGGAGACCAACAACTCTATGAACCGCCGGCTGTAACCCTTCCTGGAAAGCCTGTCCAAACTATCGTAGAACTTGATTAGACCACTAACCATATTCTCGAGTCTCTTACCCGAAACCTCCTGACCTCCTTCAAATATAATCTTTTCCTTCTCCGAAATCCTTTTTAATATCAAATCGTTAAAACTCTCTTCATCCTTAAGGAAACTTTCTCTCTTGCCATCACGTACGCGATAAAGAGGAGGCTGCGCCACATAAAGATATCCCCTCTCTATCAGGTCAGACATCTGCCTGAAAAAG
>JAUUVE010000069.1 GCA_030589715.1 Desulfobacteraceae bacterium
ACCAGATGAATTTAGAGACAAGTCATAATAACGAAGGTTCAAGGCCTGATCTGAAGGTGCTCTTTTCATTGACTCTCGTTCATTTTATCGGCGACTTCTACGCCTCGTTTGTTAACCCGCTCCTTCCTTTGTTCGTGGATAAGTTTTTACTCACCTTGACACAGGTCGGTCTTATTACAGGAATAAGTAGAATTCTGGCATTCGTTGTCCAGCCTTCAGTAGGCTATGTTGCCGATCGCTACCGGGGACGTATGTTTGTGCTTGGAGGTCCCTTGCTGGTCATCTTCTTTATTCCCCTTGTGGGGATTGCTCCCAGTTTCGTAATTTTGGTTCTGTTTATATCATTAGGGTCAATCGGCACATCGATGTTCCATCCGCCATGTGCCGGTATGGTCTCTACCTATTCGGGAAGACACCTTGGCTTGTCCATGTCTGTTTTTATTCTGGGCGGGACCTTGGCCTTTGGAACCGGGCCGCTCTTTATCACACACTACGTCCAGCTATACGGCCTGACCGCAACTCCATTAACAATGATCATAGGTCTTGCTGTCATGGCCCTTCTTTTCATAATTGTGCCCAAGCCAGGTCGTGAGGGGTTTATTAACCTCGGCTTTATTGGATCTATAAAAGAGGTTCTAGGAGGAGTCTGGAAATCGATTGTGCTAATTTGGTTAGTGATGGTACTGCGAGCATTTGTGGGCCAGTCCTTCTTGACCTTTATTCCAGTGCTGTACTCCAAAGAGAACTATTCCCTGGTCTCTATCGGGGCCATGGTATCTCTCTTTACCGTAGGCGGCGCAATCAGCGGTCTTGTTGCCGGGCACCTGTCGGACAGGATCGGATACAAGCCGATATTTTTTGTTTCCTACAGTTTGTCAACTTTAAACCTTTACCTGCTGCTCGCTCTTCCAGGGGACTGGGTCTATCTCAATTGTTTTTTTGCAGGATTTATGCTTTTGGCCACCTTGCCACTGGGGGTGACAATGGCACAGGAGCTGGCCCCGAGGGGAAGATCGATGGTATCGAGTCTTATGATGGGTCTGGCTTTTGGGACCGGGGGGATGATAACACCACTAACGGGAAAGTTGGCGGACATTTTTTCAATCCGATCGGTTCTCAGCTTTGTGGCCATAGTGCCTTTGTTAACAACCGGCCTCATTGCCCTATTTCCTGGGAAGAATTTGAAACATCACGGTTCGGCTTATTAGGCTTTTCATCAGGCCAATAAAGGTGGTTCACAACCTGCAGGTTATGCAATAAGGTAAATTGGGGAATCCATTTGGCGGCCTTTCAAGGACCCAGCGAAAGTCGATCGCATCGTCGCCTTCGCGTGCAAGGCGGGGCTGAAGTGAGCTTGGATTTCTCCTCTAGATCAAAAAAAGGCATTCCATCGAATTACGATGGAATGCCTTTTTTTATTCGGAAGAACGATCAAACTACAGTGACATTTACTGCAGAGGGGCCTTTTTTACCTTGCTCTATGTCAAAGGTAACTTTCTCGCCTTCATTAAGAGACTTGAAGCTGGCGCCATTGATTCCTGAATGATGTACAAACACATCAGGACCGTCTTCTTTCTCAATGAAGCCGTAGCCCTTGCGTTCATCAAACCACTTCACGGTTCCATTAGCCATAGTGACAACCTCCTTTCAAACTAATTGTTACGGTTCCAAACTTCAGGTCGCCACTTTTGACAAATGGATCTTTCCCTGAAACGAAACCCAAACATCAATAAAGTTGCGTCTTTATTGATTGTCCTTATAATGATCTATAATAATCTATTTTGGCACAAAAATCAAGTTATTATTGACAAGAAAGCTTTTTTTTGGTGAAGGAGTATATGGAGACGGTATTTGATATTTTTATTTGCCCTTTGGGAGAACTTCAATAGAATGCCAACGTGAAAGAGGAAGATAGGATATAAACTCTTCTATCAAAAGGAGCCATATGATGGATAAAGAGGAGTTCCGACGGTTCGGCTATGAATTTGTTGATTGGATCGCTGACTATATGAGTGAGGTGGCAGAGTATCCTGTGATGTCACAGGTGAAGCCGGGAGACATAAAAGAAAGGATTCCTTCAGGGCCCCCTCTTAAAGGCGAGCCCATGGAGAAGATTTTTGAAGACTTTAAGAAAATTATCCTGCCGGGGATTACACACTGGCAGCATCCTTCCTGGTTTGCCTATTTCCCGGCCAACAACAGCCCCCCTTCCATTTTGGCAGAATTGCTGACCGCTGGTATCGGGGCACAGTGTATGATTTGGCAGACATCTCCGGCGGCGGCCGAGCTGGAAGAGGTGGTCTTGGAATGGTTACGCAAAATGCTGGGCCTCCCCGAGGGAATGACCGGAGTTATACAGGATACGGCTTCAACCGCAACCCTTTGTGCCCTGCTTACTGCAAGAGAGAAGGCCACAGATTTTGAGGCAAACCTTAAGGGGCTCAAGAAACCGCTGATAGTGTATGCCTCGGAGGAGACACATTCAAGTATAGAGAAGGGGGTCAAGATTGCAGGCTACGGGAAGGAGTCTCTGCGTTACATACCTACGGACAATGCATTTGCAATGATCCCGTCAAGGCTGGAAGAGGCAATTGTTCAGGATAGGGAAAAGGGGCTGTCGCCTGCCTGTGTAATTGCCACACTGGGGACTACCTCTTCCACCGCAATAGATCCCCTGGATGCCATTGGTAAGATATGCAGCAAATATGGTCTATGGCTTCATGTGGATGCTGCCTATGCCGGGACAGCCGCCATACTCCCGGAAAAGAGGGCAATGCTTGAGGGGGCCGAGTATATGGATTCCTTTGTCTTTAACCCCCACAAGTGGATGCTTACCAACTTCGATTGTTCGGCCTATTTTGTAAGAGACCCTGGGACACTAATCCGTACCTTTGAGATCCATCCTGAATATCTAAAGACGGGCGTGGATGCACAGGTGAAGAATTTTCGCGACTGGGGAATCCAGCTTGGCAGGAGGTTCAGGGCCCTGAAGTTATGGTTTGTAATCAGGTCTTATGGGGTAGAAGGGCTTCGGAAGATGGTAAGCGAGCACATACGGCTGGCCCAGACCTTTAGAGGATGGGTGGAAGATCACGAGAGCTTTGAACTCCTGGCACCTGTGAACCTGAGCGTGGTGTGCTTTAGGCTCAACGATGGACGTCCAGAGGAGGCCCTGGACAGTCTGAACAGGAGATTCCTGGAGGGTCTTAATAAGACCGGAAAGGTGTTCTTGACGCAGACTACTCTCAAAGGGAAATACGCCGTTCGTATGGCAATAGGGCAAGGGACCACTGAGAAACGCCATGTGGGGGGCGCATGGGATTTGATTGTGGAAAAGGCTAAAGAGGCATTTTAATTCGGGCGATCTCGTCATACATCTCAATCCCGGGTGTCCCATCCAGAAGGGGGCCCACGACGTTAAACAGCTCTTTGAAGTATGGGGTCGAACTGTGATAGGACAGGGCATCTTTGTCTTTATATTTCTCATATAGCAGGAACAGAGACGGATCCTTCTGTGAGCGGTGAAGAGTGTAGGCCAGGGTCCCTTCCTCTTCTTCAACTTTGCTAACCATTTCTCGGAGGGCCATTTCCATTTCCTCTTCCTTACTGCTCTTGGCTTTGAGTCTGGCAACTACGATCATTTTCTCCCCCTTTTGCTCTAGATTCATATTTCTTTACTGGAAGATGCGGGACTTTCCGTGCTTGCGGTGTCTATACTAATATCTGCAGGATGTCAAGATGGGTTGAATGAGGATTATGGGGCCGGTTTATCCGGGTTAGGTAAATGGGGTAACAGTTTGGTGAGATTCTTTGCTTCCAGCGCCGGATGGGTTTTCGCCCCCTGAGGATACTTATGACCTACAATGAACGGAAAATATTGACAATCACCTGTTTTGGCCATTTCGTGACACACTTCAATATGCTTATGTTCCCCTCCCTGGTCATACCGCTTGCTACCAGTTTTGGAATGGAATTGAGCCAGGTTTTGACCCTTTCCTTCTGGATGTATTTGCTGTTTGGGGTTACTGCTCTTCCATGGGGCCTCCTGACTGACGCATTTGGTGCCAAACCCCTGTTGCTAACTTTCTATACGGGGGCGGGTTTGAGTGGGTTGGCCGCTGCATTTTTCGCGGGCTCGCCCATGGCCTTTCCCCTTTGCCTTGCCGGGGTCGGCCTCTTCTCAGGTATCTATCACCCGGCAGGCCTGGGTTTTATCTCCAGGGGTATCAGCAGGGTGAGCATGGCCATGGGGTATAATGGGGTTGCAGGTAACGCGGGTCTGGCAGCAGCCCCAATCCTGACGGGGCTCATCAATCATTTTTACGGGATCCGTGCCACATATCTTTTTCTGGGCGGCCTCAATTTCCTTGGGGCAGCTCTGATGCTTCTCTTGACAGCCAGGGAACCTGCCAAGAAAAAAGAAGGTGAATCTCATGCCTCAAAGACCATTGCCGGGGGTTTCATCGTGTTGTGTGTATGCATGATGTTAGGGGGGATTGCCTATCGTGGGGTGACAGTAATATTGCCGTCATACTTTGAGCTCAGAAGTCATGCCCTGTTTGAGGGGCTGAGCCGGTTTCAGTGGTTGTTACCTTCCAAGAACGTTGCGGCTACGGCACTCACCTCATTGGCGTTAATGGCAGGTATGTTGGGCCAGTATCTAGGGGGAGTCGCCGCCGAACGATTTGAGCCCAGGCGGGCGTATCTGCTTTTCCATTCTATTGCACTGCCTATGGCACTTATTATGGCCTTTACAACCGATCTACCACTGTTGCTTGTGACCATGGGCTATATGTTGTTCTTGCTGGGAATGCAGCCCATTGAAAATACGCTGGTTGCCTATTTGACCCCGGACAAACTCAGGTACAGCGGCTACGGAATCAAATCAATACTCACATTTGGAGTGGGGGCACTGGCGGTTCACATGGTGGGATGGATCAAAGATGCCTGGTCGCTACCCGCCGTCTTTGTCGCCATGGCGGGGGTTTCCCTGGGGATAATAGCCTTTATTCTGCTCTTGATCTTTGTGACCCGAAAGGTGCCGTTGAGGATGCAGTGAGCCGTGGTCTTCAGAACTTCCTCAGCGTGTCTAATCATTATAGGCAGAAAGGGCCCGGACCTTGTGAAAGATCTTCTTCAAAACCCCCTGCCCGTCGATAAGGAAAGTGGAGCGCTCAATACCCATGCGCTTTTTACCATACATGGTCTTCTCTTTATATACGCCGTATATTTCTGCCACCTTATGGTCAGGGTCGCTAAAGGTTTTCTTGCTACGGACTACGGGCCCTCAGCAACAACGAATCGGGTGGATTAGCCCAAACAGGGTATATCTATTGGGAATCACCAACGAAGTGAATTCCAAGAAATGTCAGATCATCATCCAGCCTAATCTGGTTTGAGAACTTGAGCAGTTCTTCCTACAATCTTACCATCATCTCACTGGAGTCAGGATAGCCCACCTCTTTCACAATATTGAGAAGACCCGTAGGACCCAGTTGATTACCATTCGCATCAAGCACTTCCACAGCCGCATCGGTATATAAGAGGAGACTATCCCCCTTATGGAAGTCTATGGAGACCTCATCGTAGGTGGAGTTCTCTATGAGCCCCAATGGGAGTTCAGGTAGTGTGTGGGCTTCATATTCAAGGTTATCGCGGATTACAAACAAGGGGGGGCCACCTGCGCTACAGAGCCTCACCGACTGTTTTTCAATGTCGAGCAGACCATATATGCATGTTGCATAAGACTCATCGTCTCTCACAAGTTTACATAATTTACGATTCATCTCTTCAATGAATGAGATGGGGTTTGGCAGAAGCTCCCGGGATTCTTCCCATAGGGAATACAAGTGCATCGTGTAGAGCGCAGAGGCAATTCCATGCCCCATGACATCCGCCAGTATAAATACATAGCGATTAGCTCACTTATAGCTCTAAATCCACCAATGCCTTTTCGCAGCTATACAAGGTGGAATTCCAAGATTAGAATTGCTGGGGTGACTGTGGCAGCCTTGCGATTATGGCAGATGATTGTTATATTATTCCATGGCTTTGTCAGCAGGAATCAAGTTAGAGGTATAGGAGAAGATATGCCACAGTATGAAGGTTTTGTAACAAAGACAGGCAGGAAAGGCGAGGCCGAAGTGGTGATTCAGCCCGAGAATGCAAGGATCATCGGTGCCTCCAACCTGAAAGTCTGCCACTCGGCCTCAGAGAGCTCAAGCATTTGTGTCAAGGCCGAAAACAGTGTCGGTGCGGAGGTGGGAGACCGTGTACGCATCAGGAGGGACGGAGGGGCACTCATAAAGAATGCTGCAGCACTCGTGGGGATCCCCATCATGGGCCTCCTGGTAGGCCTTTCGGCTTCAGTCATTTTGCGTCATCCATTAAACATCTCCGTTTCAGGGCAACTGTTTATAGCATGCGCCGGGCTTCTATTAGGAGCATTCCTGGGAGTGTTTCTCTACCGCCGAATTTCTGGAGATCCCAGGCTTATGATCATCCAGGTAATTCAGGGGGGAAGCTTTACGCAATCACTCACGGGGGAAGGCCTTCCCTGTTTTCAGAGTGGAACGAGCGCCTGTGAAGGTTGTGTTGGGGGAAGGGCAGGGGATTGAAAATTGTCCATTGAATATTGAAAATTTAAGGAATTCTTCTCTATTTGACTTACCAACAACTTATGTGATCATTCAACGAACGGGTGAAGGCGGCCTCTTAGCCTGACACCTCTATTGCTCGCTCATAAAAAGGCGAAGCTAGCCCCACCAATATTCAATATTCAATATTCAATTTTCTTGTCCGGGTTAGAGGCTCCTACCCCTTGACGGCCCCGGCGGAGAGACCAGTGACGATGCGCCGCTGGAAGAGCAGGACCATGACAACCAGTGGCGCTGTTGTAATAAAGGAGGCTGCAGCGATCTCTCCCCACGGGACAATATGTTCTCCCTGGAAGAGGGCGATCCCCACAGGCATGGTCTGTCTTAGCGGATCGGTCATTATTAGAAGGGCAAGGAAAAACTCATTCCAGGCGTAAATAAAACAGAGGATAGAGGCCGTAAATAGCCCCGGGGCAGACAGGGGCAATATCACGCGCACCAGGGCCTTGAGCCTTGTGCAGCCATCCACCAGGGCAGCGGCTTCCAGCTCTTCTGGCATCTGCTGAAAAAATAGGGTCAAGATCCAGATTGCCAGGGGAAGGGTAAGGGCCACGTAAGGGAGCACGAGTCCTTGGTAGGTGTTGAGCCATCCCGCCATCTGCAGAAACCTCCAGATAGGCCCCACTATGGCGATCTGTGGAAACATAGCGCATGCAAGTATCCCCATCAGTATGAACTGAGCCCACCTGCGAGGCAGTCGGGCCAGGGCATATCCGGCCAGGGTGGCCAAAAAGATTGTCACCAGAGTTGTAGAGCCAGCAACGATGACGGAGTTTATCAGATAGTGGAGGATACCATAGTGTTCAATGGCAGAGCGAAAAAACTCCATGGAAAAGGTAGGCCACCATTGTGGTGGGATGGCGGTTATCTGTGTCTGGGTCTTGAAGGCGGATGAGACAAACCACAAGAAAGGGGCCAGGGAGAAGCCTACCGTCAGGAGGACCCCGACAACAAATAGGGGCTTTCTTAATAACCCTCTTCTCATGCCCTTGCCTCCAGCAAGCGTCGACCTACCGTCCGCAAATATATGATCGCAAGGAGCAAGACAATCAGGAATACAGATACGGATATGGCCGATCCGTACCCCATCCACCCTTCAACGAACATCTTCTTATACCCATAGAGCTGTAGTACATTGGTGGCATCTGCTGGCCCCCCATGTGTCATTACAAAGGCCAGGTCGAACACGCGAAATGCATCTATGGTACGAAATAGCAGGGCCACGAGTAATGCGGGTCGAATAAGGGGCCAGGTTATGTGCCTAAAGCGTCGCCAGGCCCCAGCACCGTCGACCTTGGCAGCTCGATATAGCTCATCAGGGATGAGCTGGAGACCGGCCAAGATCAACAAGGCAGCAAAGGATGATGTCTTCCATATATCTGCTATGATGATGGCGCACAGTGCGGAGCCAGGCAGGGCCAGCCATGGGATGTAACTGGTGGACTCGGCCCCGAAGATCACATAGTTGATCATTCCATAGACATCGTTGAACAAGAATCGCCACATCTGTGCCGAGACCACCGTGGGGATGGCCCAGGGTATCAGCACACAGGCCCGCAGCATCCCACGACCGGGAAAACGATGGTTAATCAGAAGGGCTATGAGGAGACCGATCAGGAGTTCGAAGAATGTAGTGGTGGCCACAAAGATTGCGGTGATCCAGAAAGAGTGACGGGCGACCGGGTCCCTGAGGAGTTCTACAAAATTGTCCAAACCTACAAAGGGGTTTTTGAGCTGGGGAAGGGCAATGATGTCCCGGTGGAAGCTTAGGAAGACCGACTGGCAAATGGGTGCTGCTATAAACAATAGGAGCACCAATATGACCGGGGCAAGCAAGACCAGGTAGAGCCTTTGGTCCCTCGGAGTCATTTCTGGATCATGGCCCCCAGTTTCAAGAATCT
>JAUUVE010000088.1 GCA_030589715.1 Desulfobacteraceae bacterium
CTGGTTAAAGAAAAAAAGAGATCAATCTTGTTTTTGACATTGGGCTCTACAATTAACGGGGCAAAATGATGCACCTCATTTCTGACAGCCTCCTCGAAAGGTAAGCCAAGGCCCTCTTCAATAGCATTAATGGCTGCCTTGAAATATGGTTTCTCCGGGCAGATAGTATAACGGTCACGGGCATTTTTAATAAGCATCTGCCGTTCCTCTATACTCAACAGATTGGGTTCCTTCCACTCAGGATCGTAGTTTCTGTTAATAATATCTTTATTGTTCTCTATCCATTTTTCCGCCTCTAAGAAAATCTTATCCTTAGAGACCACGGTCACCAGGCCTGAGTTTGTGTAAAACTCCGCAGGCATGACCTTTCCACCCATAACAATATCCAATGTAGTCTTAATACCCATGGCCCTTCTGAGAGTTTCAGGTCCACCTACAGCAGGAAAGAGGCCTACATTGACCTCAGGAAACCCCAATTTTGATCCAGATGTAGCAAAGATATGATCACAGCCCCACAGAAGGATCTCAAAACCGCCCCCAAGGGCTGTTTGACCCAACAGGACAGCTACGACCGGAAAGGGGCTTTTGGCCAGCGCCTCCAGTGTCTCCTGAAGTTTCAGGATAAGATGTTTGACACTAATGGGGGATGGGTCCTTCATAATCTCCATAAGATTGACTCCATCCAAGAAACTCTTTACCTTTGCCGATGTTAGAATAACGCCTTTAACGCCGTCGCTGTTAGCCTTTTCTGTGGCCTTTCCCAACTCTGTAACAAATTGCTCCCCAATGGCATTAACAGGTCCAGGTGTGTCAATCTCAAAAACTGCTATGCTCTTTCCCCCATCGATTTTATATCTGAGCTCCTGCACCTCAGCATCTCCTTTGGATTTCGTTAGCTAATGTTCATTTTAGACCCGAATAATAATCCCCTCGCCCTGGGTCAATCCACCGCAAATGGCAGCCACCCCTTGTCCACCACCACGTCGCCTTAGTTCATACATCAAGGTCATCGCGATCCTAAGGCCTGATGCACCCACCGGATGACCGATTGCTACAGCCCCACCATTGACATTGGTTATTCTGAGTAGCTTGTACCATTTCTGCTCATCTCCCCCGGCCAAGATCTTGGTGCTTACAAGGGGCATGGCTGCAAAGGCCTCGTTAATCTCAATGAGGTCCATGTCATCAATAGTCATCCCCTTTCTGTCCAGTACCTTCTTTATGCTCATAGCCGGTATCCAAGAGATACCGTAGGGCACATCAGTTTCACCAGCCTGATCAACGACTGTCCCAAGTATTGGGAGACCCAAGGATTTTGCCTTCTTCTCTGTCATGGCCACCATGGCAGAGACGCCATCGTTTAATCCCGGGGCATTTCCGGCAGTAGTAGTTTTTGAGCCAAATACAGTGGGAAGCATCTCAATAAGGGCCACGCTTCCATTCGGCCTCGGCATCTCGTCTACCCAAAAAAGATATTCCTTTCGTCCTTTCCTGACTTTTATGGGTACGATTTCATCTTTAAATTTCCCCGCCTTCATAGCATCTGCCCATTTCAGGTGTGAGCCCATAGCAAAGGTATCAAGCATCCTTTTGGAAATACCATATTTCTCCGCTCCATCAGAGGCATCCACTGCTACTGAATTATAGCCAGGATATAATATAGGATAGATAGGGTCAGGTAGATTCACCTCTCCAATTCTCACACCAGTTCTCAACTGTCTACTAAAATGAGGTACACGGCTCATGGCCTCCACTCCTATGACCAGTGCTGATTCGAGCTCGCCAAGACGCATCCCCCAGAGAGCCATACGGAGACCCGTAAGGGGGGAACAACATGCCGTGTCCAGAGTAGTGGTAAATATGTCACGCCCCAGTTTGAGTCCAATCTGTCTGCCAGTAACAGAACCTGTTTCAAAGGAACTCGGTATACAGTTACCAACGAAAATCTGATCTATATCCTTGGTTATGTCCTTTCCGGGTGCTGTAAGGGTTGCTTTAGCCACATGGACAGCCACATCAAGTGGTTCCATTTCTGACAGGGAACCCAAGTACCTGCCAAAAGGGCTTCTTTTGGCACTCACAATCACGTAATTTTCTGCCATGGTATCTCAATAAAACTCTTTGATGTTCTCATTTTCTTTTATTTTAGAAGAGAGGGCGTCATGTTCTCGAAA
Source organism: Desulfobacteraceae bacterium (assembly GCA_030589715.1). Lineage (GTDB taxonomy): Bacteria > Desulfobacterota > DSM-4660 > Desulfatiglandales > Desulfatiglandaceae > JABMQV01. Next base: position 2,175 of record JAUUVE010000088.1, read on the forward strand.
ACGCCGCATCCCTGACCACCATACTCTTCAGGAAAGTGCACTCCGATGAACCCAAGCCCGCAGGCCTTTTCCCAGATGGTTGTTGAAAATTGCTGGTTACGGTCATATTCCAGTGCAGCATCCGGTTCTGTCATAGCTACAGCTAAGATTATATCACCTGAAACACAGCCAGGAAGTCACTTTTTTTTCTGCTCTTTATTTCCGAACTATGTATATATGGGGCCACTATATCACTGTGAAGTCCAGCCATAAGGCCATAAACTCCAGCATAGGCCATCTCTTCAATGATGATAACAGAATATTCAAAGCCCATCCCTGGGCCCCCGTATTCTTTCTCAACCCAGGGACATACGTATCCATGCTCACCCATTTTCTTGTATGGCTGCGGATGCTCCGTAACCACAGCCTGGACATTACTGAGGAGCATCCGCAGCCACATTCGGCCAGACCAACCCCGACATCTTCGCCTGACTGTACCCATCCCTGAAGTCAGAGGAAAAGGAAGCGGGCTTTCCAGAGGTCATCACTGAGCAATTAAAAAATTTCTGAGAAAAATCTTTTAAGAAACCCGCTAAAGCCCCAGGTAGGTTTTACGAATGACCTCGTCTTTAAGTAATTGCTCACCTGTCCCTTCGGCAATGATTTTTCCCGCGGAAAGGACGTAATTTCTGGAGGCCATTTTAAAGACCGTGCTTACTTCCTGCTCAACAAGGAGTAAGGTGATTCCAAGATCCCGGATCTCACCAATTTTTTCAAATACCTGTCTCCGCAAAATGGGGGCCAGCCCGGTGGAAGGCTCATCAATACACAGCAGTTTGGGCTGAAACATCAATGCCCTGCCGATGGCAAGCATCTGCTGCTCCCCACCGGATAGGGTTCCGGAGATCTGGTCGGATCTCTCTTTAACCACAGGGAATAATTGATAGACCTTCTCGAGGTTGTCCTGGATTTCTTTTTTGTCTTTTAATAGGTAAGCGCCGGCATACAGATTGTCAATAACCGTCATTTCACGAAATGGTCTTCTTCTTTCGGGACAGTGAATCAAGCCTCTTTTAACAATCTCATGCGCAGGTATCTGGTCTATTCTCTCCCCGTCAAAGGTCACCGTGCCCTCAATGATTACATCTCCACCGGTTGACCTCCTTGTGATTTCTCTTTCCCAGGCAACCAACCCGGTAATTGCTCTGAGCAAAGTGGATTTGCCTGCCCCATTGGGCCCCACCAGGCTAACCAGCTCCTCCCTGTCAACGTTCATGCTAAGCTCGTTGATGATCATGGCCCTGTCATAACAAACAATCAAATCAGCGACTGCAAGTAGCAACTTTAGATACCTCCTTCGCCTAGGTAAGACTCGACAACCTCTTTGTCATTCACTACCTCTTCCGGGGTGCCGTCAGCGATAATTATTCCATAGTTGAGCACGATTATTCGATCCACGATCTTCATCAACTGCTGAAGCTTATGCTCTATGATGATCATCGCGGGTCCCTCGCTGTGCAATCGACCGAAACGGCCGCCTTTGTGCAACCTCTTAATGGATTTGGCCATAAGATCGGTCTCAGCAGGACTCAGCCCCCCGAACGGCTCATCAAGGATAAGCAATTCTGGCTCCGTAGCAATCGCCCGGGCAACCTCCAGCCGCTTGAGATCACCCTGAGAAAGGGTGGAGGCCTTTTCCAGGGACATATCGGAGATGCCCGCAAATTCCAGAGCATCCAGGGCCTTGGCCTCGACTCTCTTGACCCATTCACCTCTTTTCATGGCCCGAGGGCACAGACATGAGACCATGACATTGGCGATAATGGGCAGCCGGCGAAAGGGCCTCATATTCTGGAACGTGCAGGCAATGCCCAGGTTTATAATATCCCACGTCTTGAGCCCGATAACGTTCTTTCCCTTAAAACGGATGCTCCCCGAATCAGGCCTTAAAATGCCGATTATAAGCCGTACCAGGGTAGTTTTGCCAGCACCATTAGGCCCTATCAAACCCAGAATCTGGTCCCGGTTCATAGAAAAACTTACGTTATCAACAGCTCGGAGCCCCCCGAAGTTCTTAAAGAGCCCATCGATTTCTAGAAAGGCTTGGCCCATATCAGCTTTCCTCCGCCTCTTCCCTCAGCTCCCGGCGGGAGACCTTTCCAACATCCGTCTTGGGAAGCTCTCCCCGGAATTCAATGATCTTGGGGACCTTGTAGTGGGCCATATTTTGCCGGCAATATTCGATAATTTCTTCCTCGGAAATCTTGCCCCTGGCCTCACTCTGGAGAACTACATAGGCCTTTATCAACTGGCCCACCTTGGGATCCGGGACTCCAACCACCCCGGCTGCCTTGATCTGAGGATGTTCAAAGAGGACCTCCTCTACATGCCGGGCAAATACCGAATAGCCTTTGTACTTAATCAGGTCCCGTTTGCGGTCTGAGAAGTAGAAATAGCCCTCTTCATCCATACTGACCAGATCTCCGGTGCGCAACCACTTTTCCCCATCAATTTCAATGATGGCTTCCTGGGTTTCCTCCGGTCTTTTCCAATAGCCCTGCATAATGTTGGGACCGCTCAGAATCAACTCACCCACCTCTCCAGGGGGAAGGAATTCCTTGCTTTCATGATGGACGATAGCGGCCTTAACATTCGGAATTGGAACCCCGAAGGAACCGGCCTTTGGCCTATTAAAGGGGCTCCCATGACTGAGAGCAGTGGTCTCGGTCAGACCGTAACCTTCCAATATTTTAGCCCCCGTTCGTCTTTCCCATTCGTCAATAGTGGATTTGTGGAGGGTATCAGCCCCACAAGCGATCATCTTGAGTCGCTTCCAGTTCACGCGCTCTGTTTTATCATACTCCTTGAGGTATTCAAACAGGGTGGGGACTCCGTAAAAGGCAGAGGCCTGATAGCGTTCTATGGCCGATAGGATGTCATCCATATCCGGTGTGGTGAACAGGACCATGGTGAAGCCCTGGACCAGGCTATTGAGCATCACCACAACCTGTCCATAAATATGAAAAAAGGGCAGGAAGGCAATGACTATCTCTCGACCCTTCTCAAAAAGGGGCCAGAAGGCAATAGCCTGTTCCCGTAAGGCAGACATATTGTAGTGAGTGAGGATAGCTGCCTTGGGGAGTCCTGTCGTCCCTCCTGTATAGGGAAGGACGGCGATATCTTCCCTGGGCTGAATCTGGATTTGGGGAGGCTCTGGTGGATATTTCTTTATCAGGGTCTGAAATTGATGAAGGCCGGCCTCTTCCATAAAGGTGGGTGTCGGTACGTGTATTTCCCGATAGACCTTTCCCAGGGCACTTTTTCCCAGCAGCTTTTTTAATATGGGGAGGTATTCCGCGATATTGGTCAGGATCACATTCTTGAGATCAATACCGGTCTTCTCCACATTATCATACATAATGTCCTGGCAGATAATCGTCTCGGCGCCACTGTCCTCAAGCTGATGCTTGACTTCCTTGCTCGTATAAACAGGACTGATAGGGGTGACCTTGGCCCCGACCTTGAGTGCAGCAAAATAAGCGATCACGTACTGGGGACAATTTAAAAGGAATAAGGCCACCGTGTCACCCTTGGCAACACCCAGGTCTGCCAGGGCTGTGGCGAATCGGTCTACCAGTTCACGAAGCAAGTGGTAGCTGATCTTCTTGCCATAAAAGATCAGGGCGGTATTATTTTTGTACTTCTCAGTAACCTCGTCAAAGACCTCCGGGATGGTCTGTTCGGTGATTTTGACCTCCGATAAAACCCCTTCAGGATAAAATTTCAACCAGGGTTTTTCCATATATAATGCCTTTGCATCCATATTTTGTCCTCAAATTTTAGATTGGATCTTTCTAATTCTGGAGCATCATCATAATTTCCACCAACACTCGCCAGAAGAGTTATTGTCAGTTGTCAGTGGTCCGTTGTCAGTTGGAAGAGACCACTAATCCACTCACCATACATAATTCAATACATTTTTTTTAATCCAACGGACAATACTATTAATCCAATGGCGCCACACAGACACGGCAGGTCTTGCGGGTGGCCACGTTTCTGACCTTACACCTGGGGCACTCTTTCTCGATCTTGTCGCGTACCCACGGGAGTATGCCATTCGGCATATAGAGGAGTATCAACAAGATGACAACCGCGAACAGTAACATGCGAAACTCGGGCCAAAAGCGGAAGAACTCCAGCAGGGGAAAAAGGATAAAGACCGCGCCTACAGGTCCATATATAGTGACTATCCCGCCGAATACGGCCCAGATTACAACCGTGAAAGACATTGAGACTTCCAGGGTGGAGGGGCCGGCAATCCTCATGAAATGTGCGTAAAGCCCCCCGGATATGCCTGCAAAAAAACCACTGAGGCTGAAGGCCAGAAGCTTGTAACGGGTAACGTTGATGCCAGAGGTCCGAACAGCCAGCTCATCTTCCCTGATGGCGTGGAAAATAATGCCGGTCTTGGAATCCGTAATCTTCCACATGATGGTGCACAGGCCGAGCATAAGAACAACTGTAATATAGTAGTCATACAGGCGGGAACTGGAAAGGCGGCTAAGGCCGGAGACTCCCAACTCACCTCCTGTTATCCCAGGGATCGCGAAGACAATGCCCATCAAGATAATTGGGAAGGCCAATGTGGTCAAGGCCAGATAAGTCCCCCGCAGCCTGAGACAGGGAATGCCTATAACCAGACCAGCCAAAACTGCGGCCAATCCTCCTAAGGGTATGCTGCCATAGGGAGGTATGTGAGCGTGCAGATTCAAGAGGGCGGCAGTGTAAGCCCCCACACCAAAGAAAAGGGCATGCCCGAAATTCATCTGGCCCGTATAGCCGGACAGGAGATCCCAACTGGCTGCGAGGATGGCGAAGATGCTGGTCAGTATCAGGATGCGAAGCAGGTAAAGATCCTGGGTAACAACGGGCAGGAAGAGCAGAACCAGAAAGAAAAGGAAGACAACAATCCGGCTGGGCAGTACCAGCACTTCTCCCCTGAACAGGGTATAGATCTTTCGAAGATAGACACCCAAGATGCCCATCTATCTCTCCTCCTCAAAAGCGACGCCAAAGAGGCCTTCCGGCCTGATCAAAAGCACCAGGATCATGACGGACAGCGCCACGGAACCCTTTAGAAAAGCTCCAAGCGGTATTAAAAAGACCACCGATGCCTCGGTAAAACCCAGTATATAGGCCCCCACAAAGCTTCCCTTGAGGCTGCCCAGCCCTCCCAGGACCACAATAGCCAACATAAAGATCAGAGGGTGCATCCACATATGAGGATTAACAACGGTAAGGGGAACCACCACCGCACCGGCAAAGGCGGCCAGGCCTACGGAAACACCCATGGTAATCATGGCCACCCTGCTCTCATTCATGCCCATAAGATTGGCCACTTCCCTATC
>JAUUVE010000043.1 GCA_030589715.1 Desulfobacteraceae bacterium
GAAGGTTTTTAGTAACTTCTCAATAAGTCCGGGAGAAATAATAGGGTTTCTGGAGTGGGGTTCCGGTGTTTCTTGAAGGCGCTCTCTCAAAGTGAATTTACTTCTCACTTTCGCAGTGGCTGATATTTGGGGTTTTCTCCTAATGCCCCCTTATTGGCTTCTCCTAACTTTCGGCAAAACCCCAAATATCAGCCACGCTACGACGACTTGTTTAGAGAGCGCCGGAGAGAAACAGCTGAACCCCACGGTGCCCGAATTTATTGAGGCCTTACGGTTTTTAGGCGCGGCGGGCCAAGCGGCCAAACACCTGTGATGCAAAGAGGTGAGGTAATGAACCAGCACAAGAAGCAACAAAGTCATCCCCTGGATGGTCTTCTCAGGACAGATCGCATTCCCCATATCTGGTGCCCGGGCTGCGGCATTGGCACGGCGTTTTCTTCCTGCCTTATAGCCATGAAAGAGAGCGGAATAGATCTAAAAAAAACGGTCATGGTATCAGGGATAGGATGCTCAGGCCGTGGAGCCGGGTATGCCAACCTGGACTCCTACCACACGACCCATGGGAGGGCAATCCCATTTGCAACTGGTATGAAACTGGCCAATCCAGAGCTCAACGTTGTGGTGTTTAGTGGTGACGGAGACCTTTTTGCCATTGGGGGAAACCATTTTATCCATGCAGCCCGCAGGAATGTGGACCTTACCATTGTCTGTGTCAATAATTTTAACTACGGCATGACAGGTGGCCAGGTGGCGGCGACCACTCCACTTGGGGCAAAGACTACCACCACACCTGTTGGTAATCCTGAGCCCGCCTTTAACCTTCCCCTGCTGGCCTACGCCTCAGGGGCTACCTATGTGGCCAGATGGACCATTCTGCATACCCGTGACCTCACGGACTGCATTGAGGAGGCATTCCTGAGGCGTGGTTTTTCATTTATCGAAGTGCTGGCCCCCTGCCCCGTAAATTATGGACGGCGTAATAAGGAAAAACCGCTTGATACCCTGAGGATTTATCAAGAACAGACCATTATCAAGAACGATGCACATCCTTCAGAACTGGATATAGACTTTAACAGGGGGGTCATCCTGGGAAAGTTTGTTGACGTGGAACGTCCCACCTGTTCGGAGAGGTATGACGATACGTGCCGGCCTAAGGAGCTACTCGAGGAGGAAAAGGCCGCATAGAGGGCTATGGTGATAAGAGCAAAGATCTTGGGGTTATCATTGCTTGCATCGGATAAGAAAGTAGTACCCTGCGACTGAAACCCGAAACCTGAAACCCGAAAGTTGTACCCTAAACCTGTGAACGCCTACGAAGAGCCCAAGACCATGACCAGGGTAAAAGAGCAGCCACCACGGCAGGAGATCACGATCACCGGATTCGGTGGCCAAGGCATTGTGCTTGCGGGCCGCATCCTGGGGAAGGCCGCGGTCCTGGGGGATCACAAGCAGAGCACCCTTGTCCAGTCTTATGGGCCTGAGGCCCGCGGGGGTGCCTGCAGTGCACAGGTGATCATTTCCGAGGGGCCTATCCATTACCCCTATGTAAGGCACCCCGATATTCTGGTCTCAATGTCGCAGACCGGTTTTGATAAGTTCATCGACCAGTTGAAAGAGGGAGGAACTCTCCTTATTGATCAGGATCTGGTCCAACCCCAGTCCATTGAGGGAGATTTTTTCTCTATTCCCTCCACACGGATTGCAGAAGAACTGGGAAGGAAGATGATGGCCAATATCATTATGCTCGGTTTTTTCACTGCAATCACAGGGGCGGTTTCTGTAAAGGCTGCCCGTGATTCCGTGGTGTCGTCGGTTCCAAAGGGCACTGAGGAAATGAACAGCAAGGCCTTCAACAAAGGCTATGACTATGCTGTGGCCTTGCTCAAGGGGCGGGAAAAGAAGGCCAAGGGAAGGGCAGGTGCCTGAATATGAAGCGCCCAAAGGATCGCCTTCATAGGGTCATTGTGATCGGGGCAACCCCTGCGGGTATTGCCGCCACCAACAAACTGGGTGAACTGAGCATTCCGGTGACACTCATAGATGGTGATCCTGACCTGAACCAAAAACTTTCTCAGGAAGAATGGAGACTGCCATCAGGTTTATCCCTAAATTTTGCCCATCGGTCCGGGCTGCTCAGGATACTGAGAAATCCGAGTATCCGTTGTCTCTTACCCGCAGAGGTAACCTCTCTCAAACATAATCCCCACGGGTTCCGGGCTCGAGTAAGGCGACTGCAGACATTTATAGACCCGGATCGCTGCACCCTATGCGGCAGATGCGTCGAGATTTGCCCGGTCTCCACCCCCGACGGTGTAAGACCCATAGAATATAATGGCAGGAATAGCCTGCCAGGTGGGCCAGTCATCAATAAGAGGCGGCAGCCCCTTTGCCAGGCCAAGTGCCCCCTGGGGGTTAATGCCCAGGCCTACATCGCCCTGGCAAGCGCTGGGAAATTCCAGGAGGCCCTTGAGGTAGTAAGGCGAGATAACATCCTGCCGGGGATCTGCGGAAGGGTATGCACTCATCCCTGTGAGGAGGTGTGTCGACGGAGTGAGCTGGACGAGGCCGTTGCAATAAGGGATATCAAGAGGTACCTGGCCGATTATGAGATCTCCAATCCCCACAAAATGGAACCTTCTGAAATTCCGGCAAGAGAAGAGAGGATCGCAATTATTGGTTCCGGACCTGCTGGGCTGGCTGCCGCGGCTGACATGGCCCGTCTTGGTTATGAGGTGACGGTCTTTGAGAAGGAACCCATGCCCGGTGGATTACTCCGCTATGGAATTGGCCCGCATCGGCTTCCAAGGGATATCCTCGACCATGAACTGGAGTATATCCGAAGATCGGGAGTTCAATTCATGACCTCCCATCCAATTGAAATACCCGAAGGAATCCACAAACTCAAACAGGATTTTGATGCCATCATACTGACGATCGGGTCCTGGGTCGACAGGAACCTGGGAGTGCCAGGAGAGGGCCTGGAGGGGGTTGATGGATGCCTATCTGTACTAAGACAGGTCTACCGGGGCGATCTTGAAGGCCCGAACTCTGAGATGAGGCAAGGGGTGGAGGCCCAAAGTGTGGCCGTGATCGGCGATGGGAACGCCGCGTTTGACCTGGCACGTGCCCTGAACCGGTTAGGCGACCGTGTCACCATACTATCCTGGTTCGCGGAGGACCTTGTTCCGGCCGAACAGGAAGAGCTTAGGGGGGCCTTGGAGGAAGGTATCTTGCTTAGGGATCGGACCCAGGTAGTGGAATTTTCGGGTGAAAACGGGAGACTGGACGTCCTTCACTGTAAACCCACAAGACCTGGCGAACCTGATGACCAGGGGATCCCATGGCCGGTCATTGTCCCAGGGAGTGAGACATTTGATCTGAAATTTGACCGGGCCATCGTGGCCATAGGCCAGATGGGGCCATTTCATGCGGAAGATCCGGAAGCCCTCTCTGTCACCCAGGCAGGCCGTGTGGAAGTGGACGAGACATTTACCACAAGCATCCAGGGGGTTTTTGCTGCAGGAGATGCAGTCACCGGTCCCACCTCTGTGGTAGAGGCAATGGCCACTGGTCGTACCGTTGCCCGTTCCGTGCACAGGCACCTGAGTGGTGAAGAGGTGGATACAAGAATGGCATCAAGACCGGAGGGAAAGGATTTTATAGAGATTCCGCCGGATATTCCCTCGCTTGCCCGACCCACCATGCCTGAAAGGCAGCCTGCGGCCAGACGAGACAATTTTTCAGAAGTAGCATTGGGCCTGAGTGAAGCCCAGGTCCTTGCCGAGACGGAACGTTGCCTCCAATGCGGGGTCTGTTCTGAATGCCTCATTTGTACTGAGGTCTGCACCGAAGTGGGGGCCATAGATCACCAAGAGCAACTGAAAGAGATCGTAGAGCACGCAGGAGTAGTGATTATTGCTGATCCGGACTTGGCACCTCCGGTGAAAGGGGAGGATGTGGTCAGGGCATACGGACCAAAGGCCGCCAAGTCGGATGTCCATGCAATGATCACACGTGGTTTTGCAGCGGCTGCCAAGGCCATGATGTTGCTGGAGGGCACCTCACAGCGGCCCAGGGGGCGAGGGGTCTCCTTCCTGCCACCCGACCGAGAGCTCTCCCCTGAGATACGCACAGGGGTATTTGTATGCCGGTGTAACGACGCCCTGGGGTGGCTTGATGAGATGGACCAACATGTGGATCGCCTAACAAAGAAACCAGCCATAGTACACGCCGAGGTTATGCCATCCGCATGTGTACCAGAGGGCTCTTCAGGCATCTTGAGGGCCATTCGTGAGAAGGGCATTACCCGCGTAGTCCTTGCCTCCTGTGTGTGCTGTCCCCTTGATTTTGTGTGCAGCGCATGTACGGATCAGCGTAGCCGTTTAAAGGATGCAATATTCAAAGATACAGGAGTGAGCCGTTCCATGGTGGAGACGTGCAACTTGAGGGGCGAGGTGCTCCCATTTCTCAAAAATGATGCATCCGTAGCCCTGGACCGTTTTGCCGGCCTCATTGAGAGGTCCATCTACCGGGCCAAGAGGCTAAGACCCCTTCCTGCACCTGCAAGGAACTACAACTTCACCACGGCCGTGATCGGCGAGTCTGAAGCGGCCGTAAACAGTGCAAAGACCCTTGCTGATGCCGGGCTTGAGGTATTTATGTTTGGAACCCCTGACAGACCGCTCTCCGTCACATTGACCCATCCCAATATCCATTACTTTGAAGGCTCTGAGGTCAGGGGGTTGAGCGGAACCTTGGGTGACTTTCAGCTCTTTATGGAATCAGGGGGATTTTCTCAGGTCCTACAGGTTGGGGCAGTCATCCTTGGAGAGAAGTCCAGGCATCTTATCCCGTATATCCCCCAAGATGGCCTCCCCAGCCGCAAGGTGGCCTCTTCCATGCAAAGACACGGCGTTTCGGGTATACCCTTTCTCTATCCAGGGGCAACTTCCATTGCAGGGCTTTTCCTGGCCAATCCGCCCGGCATTCATGTCTCGGAGAGGAAGAAGGGGGCGGCGGCCGCTGTCATGGCAGCATCAATCATGCCTCGAGGCCCCAGACAGAGCAAGGGATATACAGTGGTGGTGGATGAAACCCGATGCAGAGGCTGCGGTCGATGTATGGAGGCCTGTCCCTACCAGGCCGTTACCTTCCTTCAGAATTCTCTGGGTGGCTGGTATGCCACGGTTGATGAGGCATTGTGCAAGGGCTGCGGTAACTGTATTTCTGTCTGCCCGTCAAACGCCGCAGACAGCCCCTATCGGGACCAGGAATATCTTGAGAAGCTGCTGGAAGATTGGTGGGTATGGGAAGGGGGCTCAAAGGTCTCATGAAAAAGGGGCATGGAGATATGGCGGATTTTTCTATTATCCTCTTTTTATGCAACTGGGGGCCTCACGCGGCCTTTCAGGCCCTTCAGGATAGCGCAACCCAAATTCCCCCAGAGATCAAGATGGTACGAATCCCATGCTCGGGGAGGATAAGTAAGGCCCTCCTCTTCAAACCCTTTGAAATGGGGGCAGATGGGGTTGCCATGGTAGGGTGCGAAACGGGCACCTGTCGCTATGCCACTGGGTCCTCGACGGCCCAAAAAAATGTAGAACATACTCGCGCCATTCTCCACCTGCTGGGCCTGGGGGAAGATCGCCTTCGCTTGAAGACTTTCATGCCTGAAGATTCGGAGCCACTGCTTCAGTTCCTGAGGGGTTTTTGCGATGAAATAAAGGCCATCGGCAAGAGCCCGGTGGTCCCGAGTCCAGAGGCGGAGCCGCCGTCCCAAGCCCTGGAGTTGACCAAGGAGGTTGTGGCCGCCCACGACATCTATGCCTGTCAGGATTGTGGAAAATGCTCCTCTGCCTGTTCTTTGACCCTGGTAGGCAAACCCTTCTCTCCAAGGGCAATTGCCAGCAACATCATATCAGGCAACATTGATTCTGCCGACGTAGAGAAGGATATCTGGTCCTGCCTTGCCTGTGGGCTCTGTTATGACCGGTGCCCTTCGGCCGTAAATTTCCCGGAGTTTATAAAGGACATGCGTTACATCCTCAAGAAGGATGGTTCAAGGGGTTATCTGGCACATGGCGGCTTTTTCCAGTCCCTGATGAGGACGATGACACCCAAGGATCTAAAAGTGAACCACTGGGACTGGCTCCCGGATGATATCCAGGTGGACCCGCAAAGCAAGACCCTCTTTTTTGGTGGCTGCGCACCCTATTTTGATATCTTCTTCAAGGGCTTCTTGGGGGTCCAGACCAGCGACATCCTGGTGGACAGCCTAAAGCTCCTCAACTTTTTCGACATCTTTCCTTTATTACTCGAAGATGAACGATGCTGCGGGCATGACCTTTTGTGGAGTGGGGACAAGGAGAACTTCTTGAAGCTGGCAAGGCTAAATGTGGATGCCATCCACAGATTGGGGGTTGAAGAACTGATCACGGCCTGCCCCGAATGCTACCGGGCATACACCCATGACTATCCGCAACAGGGTGTGAAGGTGAATTTCAAGGTGACGCACATTTTTGATCTTTTGGAAGGGGAGATAAGTAAGGGCGCCGTTGGGTTCAAACCATTTGACCGCAGGCTGACCTTTCAGGATCCATGCAGGCTAAGCCGTCTTGAGAATCGTCCCGAGCTCCCGAGAAGGTTGATAAGCAGGTTGAAGCCCATTGAGTTCAACGAAATGCAGGATCGGGGGGGAGGTGCCATCTGTTGCGGCAATAGTGCCTGGACCGGGTGTGATTCATACAGCAAGGCGCTCCAGGTAAAACGGATCAGGCAGGCCCACAGTACCGGGAGCGACCTACTGGTGACGGCCTGCCCTAAATGCCAGATCCATTTGCAGTGTGCCATGGAGGACCCTTTCTTGGGCGAGGAACTCAATATGGATATGATGGATCTTACAAGTGTCTTGGCCAAGACCATTAATTGGGAGTAAGAAAGATTGTGGACTGAGGAGAAAATGGAACAAACGGCCCTAGCAACAGCACCTGATGAGATAGAAGAAAAGACCCGGATCGGGGTCTATGTTTGCCACTGCGGGTTAAATATTGCCCAAACAGTGGACTGCCAAATGGTGGCCGAATCCGCTGCCCGGTTCGACCATGTGATCGTCTCCAAGGACATAGGTTATGCCTGTTCAGAACCGGGCCAGCAGCAAATCACGGATGATATCCTGGAACACAGCCTGGATCGGGTAGTGATTGCCTCCTGTTCACCAAGGCTCCATGAACCCACATTCCGGCATATGATCAAGGAGGCCGGTCTCAATCCTTATCTTCTGGAGATGGCAAACCTCCGTGAGCAATGCAGCTGGGTACATATGAACGAGCCGGAGGCTGCAACGGCCAAGGCCGTTGATCTGGTCAAGATGGCGGTTTCCCGCGTGCGCCAGCTCAGACCACTCTATGAAGAGGTGCTCCCCCTCACAAAGCGAAGCCTGGTCATTGGAGGCGGTATTGCAGGGATTCAGACGGCCTTAGACCTGGCCGACAATGGCTTTGATGTGGTCTTGGTAGAGAAGAAGCCCTCCATCGGCGGCACCATGGCACAGCTGGATAAGACCTTTCCAACCATGGATTGTTCCATCTGAATACTCGGCCCTAAGATGACGGATGGCGGTCGACATCCCAGGATCACACTCCTCACAATGAGCGAAGTGGTAGAGGTCAAGGGTTACGTGGGCAATTTCCAGGTAAAGATCCTAAAGAAGGCCCGCTATGTGGATGAAAAGGAGTGTACCGCCTGCGGGGAATGCACCAAGGTCTGCCCTGTGGTTTGGCCTGACGAATTTGATCTCGGGCTGTCATCCCGGAGGGCCATCTTTAGCCCCTTTCCACAGGCCGTACCCTCTGCCTATGTAATAAATATTAATGAGTGCCTTGGCCACAATCCAGTCGTGTGCGCAAAGTGCGTCGAGGCATGCGATAAGGGCTGCATCAATTTTCACCTGTCCGATGAGGAGATCGTGGAGGAGGTGGGGTCCATCATTGTGGCCACTGGGCTGGAGGTCTATGACCCCACAGAACTTGACGAGTACGGATATACCCGGTTTGAAAATGTGCTCACAAGCCTTGAATTTGAACGTCTCATCAATGCGGGTGGTCCAACCAAGGGCGAACTGATCCGGCCCACCGACCGAAAGCGACCTCGATCCATTGGTTTTATCCAGTGCGTTGGTTCCCGTTCTGCAAGGAAGGGAGGTAATTACTGCTCCAATGTCTGCTGTATGAATACGGTGAAAAGCACCCTCATGTTAAAAGAGCACTACCCTGATATGGAGATCAAGGTCTTCTATATCGACATCCGTGCCTTTGGGAAGGGCTTTGAAGACCTCTACAGGCGGAGTCGAAGGTTGGGGGTCCAATACCTGAGAGGGCTACCGGGGGCAGTTGAGGAGACACCTGAACGGACACTGACGGTAGCTGTGGAAAATACGGTTACCGGCAGGCTTCAAATCTTGGACCTGGATATGCTTGTGCTGGCCATCGGGATTAAGCCGGCATCCAGCACCCAGAAACTCCAGGAGATGTTGGGGCTTCAACTAAGCCCTGACGGCTTTTTCCTGGAAGCACATCCCAAATTGCTGCCGGTGGACGCAGCAACAAGGGGGCTCTTTTATGCCGGGTGCGCCGAGGGGCCCAAAGATATCAAGGAAAGTGTCACTCAGGCGTCGGCCGCGGCAGCTCGTGCCATCCGGTTGATGCATGAGGGCAAGATCACTTCGGAGCCAATCACGTCTATGGTGGTCCCCGAGCACTGTAAGTCGTGCGGAAAATGTGCAGAGGTCTGCCCCTATAATGTGATTACGGTAGATGTGAAGAAAAAGATCCCGGCCGTGGTCAATACGGCTGCCTGTGCCGGCTGTGGCACCTGTGCGGCAGAGTGTCCCTTTGGTGCCATCACCATGAACCATTTTACGGATACCCAGATCCTCCAGCAGGTGGAGGCACTCCTTGAGGAAGATCCACGCGAAAAGATCCTCGCCTTTGCCTGCAACTGGTGTTCCTACGCTGGGGCCGACTACGCTGGCGTATCCCGGCTCCAATACCCCCCCAATGTACGCCTGATCCGGACCATGTGCTCCGGACGGGTCGATGAAAGGTTCATCTGGCACGGGTTTTTGAAGGGAGCGCCCGTGGTCCTGGTAAGCGGATGCCATATCGGTGACTGCCATTACATCGATGCAAACCACTGGACAGAGAAGCGGGTGAAAAAGGTGCACAAGAAGATGTCCAAGCTTGGTATCCGCCCTGAAAGGCTTCAACTGGAGTGGATCAGCGCTGCGGAAGGCCTTCGGTTTTCAGAGGTCATGAAGCGTATGGAGACCCTCCGGCAGGGGGTAACGCAGGATGAGATTTCAGAGACCATTGAAATCCTCAAGAATCAGAAAAAATAGCCATCTGCAAAAATATATTGACAAAACCTCAAACTTCGGTTAAAAGAAGTCTCGAATGAGCAAAGCTATGACTGTCACACACACCTTTAACTTCTTTTATTTTTATTTTACCGGGAGGTCCGGGATGCCGTAGTGTGTGGCAACGCAAGAATCTTGGAACAAAAAAAGGCGGAGCACACACTCCGCCTTTTTTTTGTTCCAAACCATGCCCTGGCAGCTGTTAATTACGAAGGAGCTTGACGATGACAGAAGATTCGCCCCGAACTATTACACCGAACAAGCCCGTAGCAGAAAAAAAGCGACTCGGCCTTAATGAAAGGCTTGCCCTGATAGGGTTAATCGACGAAGGAATGCGTCTGGGTTCCTCAGAGTCCCCTATCGTGGCTGACCTCTTTAGCGACCTGTGGGATCTGGTAAATGCAACCGTCGCTGGTAGCAAGATTGATCGCCTGAAACCTGAAGAATCTCCGAACGGCTTCCACGAATTTGAGATCAACTCCGAGACAGGGGAAAACCTCGGCCGTCTCAAAATGTTGTACCTGAGAAAGCCGATCCCCTGTTACTACCTGGTCTATGTGGAGGTTGCCCCACCCTTTAGAAGAAGGGCGCTGGGCAATCGAATCCTGAGGTATTTCAAGGACTTTTTGATAACAAAATCCGCTGTGGGGATTCTCGACAATATAATTCCCAGAGAGGAGCCCACCTTTGACATTTATCTAAAGCAATCTTGGAGACCTATTGGGAATATCATCGGCAAGGCGCCACTAGACGTCTCCGGCAACTACATGATCTACATCCCACCCAAGCTCCAGGGGAAGGACCTGAAAGAGCCGGTTCTCAGGCTGCTCTACCATATCAAGAGAAAACGTGCTGCCATAGACATGAGGGACAATGAGGTGATGGTACAACATACCATAGCCGAGTTCAAGGACCTTTACTCGGCCTTGCTCACCTATTTTGCGGCCGACACAAAAAGCGGGGAGAGTACATCACTTATGCGGTTTATGTTTACCCGCTTCGTCACTAAGCTTATTGCCTTCAGACGTCGTATAGGGGATCTGTTGGGCTACACAGGTGGTGAGTCCCTTGAGCAGATAGCACTTACCCCGGAGGTGGCGGCCCTGCCCTTACAATCCTATGCCCCTCGCGAACTGTCGAGCAGGCCCTCTTTCGTCACGGGAGACAAGGGATTATGGTTCAGACTTCCTGAAGACATAAAGAAGCACCCCGCGCCTGCAATTGAAGCGTTGCCCAACTACCAGAGGCCAAGCCTGGTGGCCTGGTTGGAGGAAGGGGGAAGAGCTGGCAGCGATAGCCTGCGTGTGGGCGACC
>JAUUVE010000074.1 GCA_030589715.1 Desulfobacteraceae bacterium
CACATTACCCTTATGAGCCGCGCATTGGAAGGGTACTGGAGCCGGCTGACACCTGCCATGTCCACCCCGCCCAAGGCGCACCAGTGACACACAAAGCCGAGTATCTTTTTATCGGGCTTCTCATCCAACGCGGCCTCCACCTGGGCCAGAAGCTGTTCGTCTGAGTAGTGTACAATGGTAATACATTCCTTTGGACAGTCCGCTACACACAGTCCGCACCCCTTGCAGAGGGCCTTTATCACAGCGGGTTTCTCCTCCCCCACCAGCTGTATTGCGTTATACGGACATCGTTTGTAGCAGAGGCCGCAGTTATTGCAATGGGTGAGGTCGATGTCGGCAACAATACCCTCTGCCTCGATGTACCCGTTTTTCATGGGAATAGAGACCCTCATTGCAGCAGCAATCCCCTCTTCACAACTCTCCCTATAGCTCTTTGGGGATTTTGCGCAACCGCAGAGGGAGATCCCATCAGCAGGGAAGTCCACCGGGCCCAGCTTTACATGGGCCTCCTGGAAAAACCCGTCCGGATTGGCAGAGACCTTGAGATGGCCTTTTATTTGAGCCACGGTATCATCCCCCTTAAAGGCCGTGGTAAGCACAAGCAGATCCGAAGGGATGTTAAACTCCCTTCCAAGGAGGATATCATAGACCCTGACCGCCAACTTGCCATTCCCATTCGAGACCTCGGGATAACGGTCATCGGGAAATCTTATGAATTTGACCCCCGCATCCTTGGCAGCATCCAAATGAAAATGCTCCTCCTTTACCATGCTAAGATCCCTGTATAGGATATGTATCCGAATATCCTTTTTGAGCTTTTTGAGTGCCAAACCATTCTTGACCGAGATGGAACACCCGATATTGCAACATCCCCGCGTTTCATTCTTGGAATTGACACAGTTGATAATTACAACATCATGTACATCGCAATCCGCAATCCGCAATCCGCAATCCGCAATCCTTAACATTTCCTCAAGCTGCAGCTGGGTGACCACCCGGGGGTCGGTCCCGAATCCGTACTGCCCCTCCGGCTCGATTTCCTTCATCCCCGTGGCCACTATAATGGTAGAGATATCAAGGGGCTCGCTCGGGCCATGGCCGTTGGGCTTGAGGGTGACTTTGTAGTTCCCTATGTAGCCTTCGACTGCCTCTATCTCGGAATTCGTATAGACCTTTATATGGGGATGGGACTCCACCAAACTGGCCTTGGCCTTTACAATATCAGCGGCAACCATTTCATTATGATCATGAGACACCGTGGTTACCCCATTTAAGATGCCGCCAAGCCGTGGTTTCTTCTCCACAATTACGGCATTAAAACCCTGATCAGCGATATTGAGAGCAGCGGTCATGCCCGCCACTCCTCCGCCAATGATAAGGCAGTCTGTCTTGACAGGAAGCCTGATCTCCTCACCCTCTTCCAGGAGCACGGCCTTGGCCACGCCCATCTTGACGAGATCCTTGGCCTTCTCCGTGGCCACCTCAGGTTCATTCATGTGTACCCAGGAGACGTGTTCCCTGATGCTTACAAATTCAAGCAGATAGGGGTTTAATCCTGCCGCCTTTACGGTCCGTTTAAAGAGGGGTTCGTGGGTCCTCGGGGTACAAGAGGCAATGACCACACGATTGAGGTTGTGCTCCTTTATTGACTCCTGCATATCACCGAGGGCATCCACAGAGCATGACCACTTGCCCTCGTCAACAAAGGCCACGTTAGGGAGCCCCTTTGCGTACTCCACCACCTGTGGTACATCAACAACACCCGCGATATTTGAACCGCAGTCACAGACAAACACACCTACCCGGATATCATCATGCATCTACAGCACCCCTCAAGATCGCCTTCATGCTGGCCGCGCTGGCCTGCACAACCGATTCAGCAATATCAATTGGGCCCGTAGCACCCCCGCACAAATATACGCCCTCCGCTTTTGTCTCCAAAGGCGCCATCATGGGGTCCTTTTCTTTGAAGAAACCCAGTTTATCCAGCTCAATTTTCAGTACCTTTGCCAGCCTCTTATTCCTATCACTCGGGACAAGCCCCGTGGAGAGAACAAGGAGCTCCACCTCCTCCATCATGAGTTTACCCCTCTCCAGATCCTCATACCTGATGGTCAGATTCTTTGTCTCAGGGGCTTCAAAGACGTCGTAAGGCCGTGCCTTGATATACCTGACACCATTTTCATTCGCCTTCCCGTAGAACCCCCAGAAGCCTTTCCCGTATGCCTTCAGGTCATTGTAGAATACGATGGCCTCTACTGAGGGATCGTGCTCCTTGGTGATATTCGTCTGCTTTGCTGCGATCATACAGCACACCTTTGAACAATATGGCACTCCATCGACCAGACCCCGTCCTGCACATTGGTACCAGGCAATCTTCTTTGCATGTTTCTTGTCCGATGGCCTTATGATATGCCCTTCGGTTGGACCACCGGCATTCATCAATCTCTCAAATTCCATATTGGTGATCACATTTTGATGCACACCGTAGCCGTATAGGCCGCGGGCCGGCTTTGCGTCCATGATCCCTGAGGCCACAACAATGCTCTTGACCTCCAGATTCAAATTCTTATTTGACTGCCACAGGCGAACCGCATCCTTTCCCTCCTTTTGGCATGCCTTCACACACAATGCGATAGGGCACTCTCGACATTGGCTGCAATCAACAACACAATCCCCTACACAGGCTCCACCCTCGCGCATCTTGCCGTATCGGCAATCGGGATCCAGCACGGCAACATTGGGTACCGCCTGTGGAAAGGGCATATAAATCAGTTTTCGGTTCCCTCCGATCTTACCGTCCATCTCATCAGGGATGCTGACCGGGCAGGCCTCCATGCAGGCCCCGCACGCCGTGCATTTTTCCTCATCAATAAACTTGGCCTTCTTTACCAGTCTCACCTTAAAATTGGTGCCTGCCTTCTTTACTTTCCTTATCTCGGTATTTGTCAGGATCTCGATATTGGGATGATTATCCACCTCGTACATCTGGGGGGCCTCTATGCATATGGAGCAGTCGTTTGTTGGGAAGGTCTTATCCAGCCTGGCCATCATACCCCCTATACTTGGGGTATCATCCACCAAATAGACCCTTTCTCCATAGTTGGCAGCATTCAGGGCGCAGTTGATTCCGGCCACACCTGCGCCGATTATCATTATTGAATCACTCATGATTTCACCTCTGGCATGATTTAAGGCGGACTCCGGCCCCACTTCTCTCCGAGGCGTAGGCTCGTCGCTACGAGCCGGAGGCCAGCCCGGAGGGTGGGGGCCTACGCCCTCTCCGAGCTATAGGCCCTACGTAACTTCCCAATAAGTTCACGGGAAATGACCGGGGGGTTCTGGAGTGGTGTTCGGGTGTTTCTTGGAACCGCTCTCTCAAAGTGGATTTACGTCTCATTTTTGGCAGTGGCTGAGAGGTGGGGTTTTCTCCTGCTGCCCCCTGTTTGCTTCTCCATGCTTTTGGCAAAACCCCACCTATCAGCCACACTCCCACTGCAGGTTTAGAGAGCTGTGGAAAGAAATACCCGAACACCACGGTACCCCAGTTTATTGAGAACTTACGGGTCTACGAGCTCTCCGAGGCGTAGGCTCTTTACAAGCCGGAGGCCGGAAGCCGGAGGGAAGGTGGTAAGGCAAAATCGGGGTAAAGGAGGTCCCATTCCGAATCTGGGATCATATCTCCGTTATGATGATGGCCTTAGATTTGCAAACGGCTACACAGGTCCCACACCCAAGACAGTTTTTCTGACGCACCGGGTATGCCTTGTTGGAAAAGTCAAAGACATCCACAGGGCAAAACTTTAGGCATTCTTCGCATCCATCACATTTGTCCTGATCAACATAGACAAGATAGACTTCGAAGGTCTTATACTGCTTGCCCATCAGAGTGACCCGCTGCATCCAACTGAGAAGAGACAACCCACAACAAACTACTTCTTGTGCCCTTCCCACTTGTCATCTATAAGCTCAAGTAAGACCCCATTCATTTTCTTGGGATGGACAAAGGCGAACTCACAATCGCGGAAGGGTCTGGCCACTTCCCCCCTTGAGTCCGGAATAAACGGATAATCCTTTGCCTTTAACTCATCAATGGCCTCGCGGGTATTATCCACATTGAAGCTGATGAGCATGATGCCTTCACCGTTCCTCTCGATAAACTTGGCCACATCTCCATCGGGGGCGGTTGACTCCATCAACTCAAAACCCACTTCACCGACCCAGTATCTTGCCACATTAATCTTTTCAGGCTCATCCACGTAAGCGTCATCCGGTGCGGTCTTACCCAGAATGGGCTCCCAGATCTTTTTGGCCTCTTCCAGGTCCTTGACGGCAATACAGATATGATCCACCTTGTTTGTTTTCATCTCTAACTCCCCTGGGAATTGACGATTTGCGATTGACGATTGACGATTTGCGTTTAATGCTATTCAATCGTCATTAGTCAATAATCAATAGACAATCCTAAAAGGTCACCTTCGCAAGTGGCAGAGTTATCGCCTTGTCGGGGCAGGCAGAACCGCATTCATTGCAATCCTCACATATAAACTCGGTAACCACCGGCCTACCATCCTGAACCCTTATTGCGGCATCCGGACAGACCTCAACACAAATGGGCTCGATCTCCCCCCCACACATCTGACATTTATCCAAATCTATTTGAGCAGCCATGATTCACTCCCATATTAGTTTTGATGGTCTGGCAAAAGCTAAAAAATTTCAGGCTCTCGACTAACATTCTCCAAATAGCTGTCTAAAATAATTCGTAATTCCTAAATTCCTAAATTCGCAATCACCTGTAAAAAGGGCTTTTTACAGGTGCATCAGTTTTCGTCCTTGTAGAGTCTGAATACCCATTCGCCTTCCCCCCTGGGGATGGCCTTGAGCATTTCGATCTTCAGTGGGACACTAAAAAAGACACTTACATCCACCAATATGGTCTGGAACAGCTTTTCCCGGGTCAAGGCAACCTCTTCCATGGGAACGCCATACTGTCTTGCGGCGGTCGGCCATGGATCCCTTGTACATCTTATTAGGATTTCTGAAGGGCTTTCACCCTGTTCCACCGTTGTAACGGCCCCTTCACCTGCCCACAGGCCAGCAAGTTGCCTGCCAAGGTTGAGCATAAAGGGTTCTTCACCCTTTAGCCAATTCAGGCGGGGGAGGAAATGCTTCCCGATATCCACACCCATCATCTCAGCGGCCTTTAGGGCAACATCAAGGGGCTTTGCCTCAGGGCCTGCTATCTCAAGGGCCACCTCTCGCCACCTGTAATAGGTCTTACAAATTTCATTCTGGGCAGTGTGGAGATTTCTCCATAACGTGGTTATTTCCTTTTCTGCGTTAACTGGCATTTTTAACCTCCTCCTTAGATCCTGAGACCGATCCGATAGCCATCGTGTACTGCACTGGACATATTGCGGGGCACCAGGGCATCACCGATAACAAAGAGTTCGATGCCCTCCCCCTGGACCACGGCCTTTAACCCCTCATTTGCCCCCCGCTCGGATATAACGACCGTGTTGCACTTTAACGGGAACCGATACCCATCATAGGTCTTCACAATGACTTCACCTTCCTTGACCTCTTCTATATCACAGTCATTATATGCCATGACGCGATTCTGCCTGAGATAGATCATGTAACGCCATTTAAAAGAGGGGTTGACATCAAACCCGGCTGTTTTTTCCTTCCCAACGATGGTAACCTTCTTCCCTTGGTTGGCAAGCAATAGGGCACACCCGATTCCGGGCTTTCTGTTGCCCCACACCACGACGTTATCACCCACTTCGGCCGTTCCCCCAAGGACGTCCAGGACATTCACAATCTTTGCCCCTTCGCCAACGGTTCCCCGGATCTCCGGATAGAGGGGACCCGTTGCCAAGACCACGCTGTCGGGCATTTCATCCTGTATCAACTCATCTGTCACCTCGGTTCCCAGATGGAACTCAACCCCATATTTTTTACACATGGTCTTTTGATAATTGATACATGTCATGAGTTCTTCATCCCCATACGGTGCCTTAGAGGCCTCAAGAATGGTGCCGCCGACCTCTTCCCTTTTGTCATAGACATGCACCTCATGTCCCCTTTGTGCAGCCACATAGGCACATTCCAGGCCGGCAGGGCCGGCACCCACAATGATGATCTCCTTCTCATCATCCTCTTCCACCGGTTTGGGGAAAAAGTTTTCGTCATGTTCGTGGGCACAGACGGGGTTGATGTAGCAGGTCATGGGGGCATCGCGGAAGAGCCTCGCAAGGCAGAGGTTACATGCCACACAATGCCTTATCTCCTCCTGCCTATCCTCCAATACCTTCTTGGGCATCAGGGGATCTGCGATCATGGACCGGCAAATCTCCCATATATCCAACTCACCGGCTGTAATGGCCTTTTCCGGCAGCTCCGGCAGAAATAGCCTGTAGGCCATCTGAACGGGTATATTCACATGCTCCTTTGCACGTTTGGCCAGGTGGACCCATGAGCCCATTGGGACGTCCCTGCTGATTACCGGGACTATAGACTCTTGCCACCCCGCGGTAACACTGATGTAGTCCGCCCCGGCCTCTTCAGCAATCTTGTAACTCTCCATCGACTCCTCGGGTGTATTGCCCCGCACATCGTCCAGGAGCTCTTCGGCACAGAGTCGAATGCCTACCGGTATATCAGGTCCGCAGACCTCTTTTACTCCCTGGATGATCTCCACCACGGCCTTCATTCTCCCCCGGATATCTCCGCCATACTCATCCGTCCGTCGATTTGTGTAGCTGGATATGAAATTGGAGATATGATATCCCACGATCCCTGAAATCTCGATGATGTCGAATCCGGCCTCAATGCCCCTTTTCGTGGCATCAACATGTTGCTGGACCATCTCCTTTATTTCTTCCTTTGTCATCTCGTACATGGGCTTAAAGATCCGCAACCGCTGCGGGACCGTGGAGGGTCCATGGCCAGAGGGGACTTCCACCGCGCCCACACGGCCGCAATCCATTAACTGAAACCCGGCAACGGCCTTTTCAGCGTGAATGGCATCGGCTATCTTCTTTAACCCCGGGATATATTTATCATCCCAACATGCGGCCTGCCCAACATATCCCTGGCCCTTTCGTGCCTCATCCATATACACACCCTGCATAAAGCAGAGCCCCCCTACCACGCCTTCGGCCCTTCTCCGTATATAGGCGACATCGGCATCGGTTATAAAACCAGTATGGTCGTTAAAATTGTCCTCCGTAGCGGCATATTTGATCCGGTTCGGGATCAGGAGATTCCCTATCTGTACCGGCTCGAATAGTTTTGGGTATTTCTTTGCCCCAGGGTATGATGAATAATCCCATTCAAATAGTTGCTTGGCCATCACTCAATCCTCCTTTTCGGAATTCACTTTCGTCAAAAAGGCCCTACTCTTGGAGGGATAAACCCTCGTTGGGTGGGTCTGGCACCTGCAAGGACACCGGTATTTTTGTCTTGACAAAGACTTTGTACACAGTATACAGGTTTTACTCAACCAGAAGTTAGATTTGTACAATATTTTAGACACTTACACGGACAAGGGAGAAGATTATGGATCACAAAAAAGAGCTATACCCTACCGTCTATAATCCCCTATTGATCACGCCCAGCCGCCCCCTTCCAGGGGAGGTAGCAGTAATCGGAGCAGGCACCATCGGCCCAGACATAGGGTACTACCTCAAAAGCGCTCTACCGGATGTCAGGCTATATCTGGTAGATGTCGCGGAAAAACCCCTTCAGAACGCCGAAAGGAGGCTGGGGGGGTATGTGCAAAAGGCCATTGGTCGAAAGAAAATGAAGCAGGATAAGGCTGAAGCGGTCCTCAAGAATATCTCTTATACAATGGACTATGATCAGATAAAGGAGTGCGATCTGGTCATCGAGGCCGCCACCGAAAATATACCTTTGAAACAGAAGATCTTCGACACGGTGGAGAAGATCGTCGGTCAGGATACGATCATAACCTCAAACACCAGCTCGATCCCGGCAGATCGGATCTTTTCCAGGATGGAGAGACCGGAACGGACCACCATCACCCATTTCTTTGCCCCGGCATGGAGGAGCCTCCCCGTAGAGGTCATAGACTGGGAGGGGGCAAGCCGGGAGGTGGTGGATTATCTATTTTGGTTCTTTGCCCGAACCGGAAAGGCCCCCATCATTACGGACAACGCCATATGCTTCATGCTGGACCGCGTCTTTGATAACTGGTGTAACGAGGCCGCCTATCTCCTGAAGGGTGCCACGGCAAGCCAGATCGACAAGGTGGCAGAGG
>JAUUVE010000297.1 GCA_030589715.1 Desulfobacteraceae bacterium
AGATGAGTTTTGTTACACTTCTAAAATTGAAGAGGCTACTGAGGCATATACGGAAATTGCTAAAAAATGGTGTAATCTCTGATTAACTTTCACTTACTACCATAACTCTCTCGGATCGCACGGGCCGATGCTTTGCCTTTGGGTCATTAATTTAGCCCCAAAAACCCTCTCCTCTGGGCCTCCGACACGCTATGGGCCGGAGGCCACTACTCCAGCACCCCCGGAAGCTGACCCTCAAATTTATTTATTTTTCTCCCACCATTTTTGCCACAGGGCCGGGTCTTTGCCAAAGTCCTTCCCTTTGAGCCGATTGCGAAGGAGCTCCGTCAGGTCATGCAAGACCAGTTTTGCGTCACCCACTATGGCCGCATCCGGGACCCAGTTGCGGCCGATCTCGTGCGGGTCAATGTCGATTTGAATATACTTCGCCCCCTTTGGGAAGAACCGTTGCTGCCCTGACTGGAAGTCTTCGTTTCGCGACCCCACGGTAAGGAGCAGATCAGAGTCCGCGTATGCCTTCTCCCCTACCTCTGTGAAGTACAGCCCAACAAGGCCCAGCGCGAGGCGATGGTCTTCCGGTATGATTCCCCTGCCACAGGGAGTGGTCATTATGGGTACTCCCAAGAACTCCACGAACTCCCTCACTTCCTCAAATGCGCGGGAGTTGACCGCCCCCCCTCCTGCCACCATAAGGGGTCTTCCGGCATTCATCAATAGGACCGAGGCTTCTTCCATATCCCGGGGGTCTCCCGAAGAGCGGTGTGGATACTTGGCTGGGACATATTCTTGGATATCCGCTTCCAAGATTCCGATATCTTTGGGGATCTCGATGAAGACCGGACCAGGCCTTCCATTGGCGGCCAGGGAGAAGGCCCGTCTCATAACCCATGGAGTGCGCTCCGGAATGGTTATCCGTTCACACCATTTGGTTATGGGCTTCATGATTGAGATCTGATCTACTTCCTGAAACGCGCCCATGCCGGCGTTGGCAAGATTAGATGCACTGGCGATGGCAATAACCGGGAGACACGCGGAGTAGGCCTCCATGATTCCAGGCACGAGGTTGGCCACTCCGGGGCCGCTGGAGCCATAACAGACAGCTGGCTTGCCCGTAAGCCGCGCATAGGCCATGGCCATGAACGGTCCGGAGCTCTCTTCTCTCACCAGCACCGTTTTGACCTCCGGTACATCGTAAAGGGCGTCGTAGAAGAGGTCCCCTCCGGGTAGTCCGAACAAATATTCGGTTTTCTCGGCCCTAAGGGCTGAAACAATTGCTTCCCATACATTCATGATACGTATTTACCTCTTTTCTGTCAGAATCGGTCGGATACTGTTGTGTCATTTTTTTCTGTTGAGGTGACAACATGCTTGACTCTAGCAATCACCTGCGGTTAAGATACACAAAAAGGCGATGTTTTTCGAGCGTTTTTTCCATAGGGCCTTATCAAACAAGTTGGTGCCAAGGCTGGAAAGGGAGTTCCGATGAGTGACCTATTCGAGCCGTATGCATTCTCCCGTATAAGGATGCGCAACCGCTTTGTCCGGTCCGCCACCGTCAATAATCTGACCAACGAAGAGAACCGCTTTACACCCGCCCACCGGAAGCTATACACCGACCTTGCGAAAGGAGGCGTGGGTCTTATCATTGGGGGTGTTTACCGACCCAAGCGAGAGTGGTTCGTAGGTCACACGTTTCAGCAACCCTGTCTCGATGTGGCGGGCATAGAAGAAGAAATGCGTGCCCTGGTGGAAGAGATACATTGGCTGGGAGCCGCTTTCGTATCTCAGATCTGCCCTCCTTTCCAGATCAATGGCAAGCAAGTCAGCGGTTCGGCCATGGACGTAAACCTGGTTCCAGAGCCGCTGGATGAGCGCGATATAGCTGAAATCAAGGCTGCATACCGCAATGCAGGTCGTGTCTTAAGCTCGGCTGGCTGCGATGGTGTTCAGTTGCACTGCTGTCACAATGACGTCTTGAGTCGCACGATTTCCCCCTTTTTCAACCTGCGTCAAGATCAGTACGGGGGGTCCCCTGCAAACCGGGCGCGCCTGGTACTTGAACTCGTACAAGAACTCAAGAAGGGCGCAGCCAATGATTTTCCCGTGCTGATCAAGATGAACGCCAGTGATTTTCGAGAAAACTGCATGACGGTGGATGATGCAGCCGAAATCGCCTCGATCCTGGCTACCGGAGGTATTTGTGCCATAGAGCCCTCGTGCGGTGGCGCCGGCGCCTCCTTCACGCCGTCGGGCCCTATTGTCAAGGAAGATTGGCATGAAGGTTATTTGATCCAGTATGCTGCCCGCATCAAAGAGGCCGTCGATGTCCCGGTCATGGTGGTGGGGGGCATGCGTGATCTCAAAATGATGGAAGAGGTGGTCGAAACCGGCAAAGGGGACCTCGTCTCCATGTGCAGGCCCTTTATCCGGGAACCGGATCTCATCAATCGATGGATATCGGGAGATGTTTCGCCCTCAAAGTGCATATCCTGCGATGGTTGCCTGAAAGAGACGATGAAACGCCGCAAATTACGCTGCGTTCAGGTGACCCGTGCTGACGGAACGCCCAAAGAGGGTTGAGGGCAATAGGTTCACTTTATCTGAAAAATGCTCTTATCCAAAAACGGTTTTAGGTGAAATTGATAGAAAAGCCCTCCTAGCGAAGCCCTGCCTCAAACCGACGAGTTGAGGAAAATAATGATCCATTACCTGAGGGGAGGTGATTCTGGATGTTGGCCTATATGGGCAGCTAATCCGATGCATTTTCCGATAGGCTTGCGCTCTTTTTTCTCCCCACGCTCCATCCCTGGTACCTGGCTCTGATCGCACCATTTGTGGTGTTCTCTCCTTCGCCGGCCTGGATCTATCTGATGGCGGCCTCAACAGTTGAGATAACCTTATAAAATTCATCATCTTTTCCTCTGTCAGGAGCAACTTTGATTATCTTCTCACATTCTATCGCCACCATAAAGATGAAGGAACATATGGATGGTGCGCTTGGGCGTATCAATCAGGTCAATGAAATCCTCAATAGGCAAGGATAGATACCACTATATGTTGAACGAACAAAGAAAGAATAAGGGGATAAGTGATTGAAATTTCAACATCCAAACCAAAAAATCAACTTTTATTGGACAAAAGTGTCTGAAAAATGCTTGACAAAAGACCGAGTGGTGGTAGATTCAGTTAGACCAACCTGCCATTTGTCCAATTCATTTGATCGTAGGGGAGTCAATGTATTCAGCAAAACAACTTACCACGCCTTATGGGCTGTTGTTCCGTAACCTTAGACAAACCATACGATTCCGGGTTTTTGATTATGGGTTGGGGATTTAATTTCCACAAGATTTCAGTTCAAATTAAACCTGTTACATGTGTTGTTCATCAGTGAAATCTGCAATTATTTACCTGAAAACCTGTAGCTAGAAGTGGGCAGGGAGGGTCTTTACGGCCCCCTGTGCCGGCTTCCAATTGGTTAAAAGTGCGGGGAACAGAAACTGCCATCCATTCACCTATTAGAAAAGGAGGAAAGAGTGCCATGAAGACTAAAAAAATTACAAGACGCCAGTTTCTGGCTACCACGGCTGTCGCCGCTGCCGCGTTGACCGTGGGACCGTATGTCAAAACATCTCACTCTGCCGGGAAGTTGTCTATTTTTCTCTGGGACCACTGGATCCCCGGCGCCAATGATGTCTCCCGCAAGATGATCATGGATTGGGGCAAGGCCAACGGGGTCGATATCACCGTGGACTACGTTACCTCGCGCGGTGACAAGAATCTGATAACCCTCGCTGCCGAATC
>JAUUVE010000272.1 GCA_030589715.1 Desulfobacteraceae bacterium
CGGCCGTACTTCATGTTGGCCTCAATAACATACCATTTGCCGGAGTACCGGATAAGATCCATACCCACATCATCAAACTTGCACTTCCTCGCAGATTCCTGTGCCACCCCTATGCCTTCTAAGGGTATATCTGTAAAGGAGACCCTGCCCCCTTGTAAGAGGTTAGTCCTAAAATCTTCAGGTGCGCTGACGCGCCAGTATGAAAGGACGGGTCTGTAATTTATGAGTATGACCCGCAGGTCGCGTTCATGGGGCAGGTATTCCTGGATGTAGGCAACCTTTGTGAGTTTAAGGTATCTTTCCAGGTCCTCTGAATTGTGGATCTTGAAGACCCCTCGACCCTGGGCAGAACGTCTCGCCAGTTTCCCAATGAAGGGGAAAGGGAATTCCTCTGGGATCTCCTGATGGTGGAGACGGTAGTAGATCCTGGTACGGGGGTGCGGTATCCCTAACATGTAAAAGAGGGTGGTCTGCTTGATCTTCTCATCGGCATATAGGTGGGTCTCCAGGCTGGGAAAGATCCTCTTCCCCATGGTAGTGAGGAATTGGGCATAGTTGGGGGTAGGGAAAAGGATGATCTCTGCGTTAAGAATCAGCTCCCTTTCGCTTGGGGGATAGTCCAGAAAATTGGGTCGCACCCCCAGGGTAAGGACCTCGGGGATCCCTTTCAATCTGCTACCAAGGGCAATAAATCTGCTATTTTTCGCCACCATATCTCCTGGGCCGCTATTCCTTAATCAGAAAGCCACTCCTTTACCCGCAAGGATTCTTCCCTTGCACGTGCCATAACCTCGGTCAGGTTCAGGGTTAGCAGGTTTCGGTCCTCCATGACATGTCGTCCGTTGATGATGGAGTGGACCACATCGTTGCCCCTTGCCGAGTAGACCAAGTTAGAATAGGGATTGTACATGGGTGTCAGGTGGGGTCTTTGAGAGTCCACAACGATTACGTCCGCCTTCTTGCCCACCTCGAGGGAGCCTGTAAGCCTTTCGAGCCCTAATGCCCTGGCGCCTTCGATCGTGGCCATCCTCAGGACCGTGAGGGCGTCCATGGATGTGGGATCCATGTTGTGTACCTTATGGAGTTTTGCAGCCATATCCATCTCTGTAAATAGGTCCAGATTGTTGTTTGAGGCACACCCATCTGTCCCTAACCCCACGGTCACACCTCTGGCAAGCAGTTCGGGTACAGGCGCGACACCTGAGGCCAGCTTCATATTGCTCTCGGGGTTGTGAATGACCCTTACCCCGTACTCAGCCATCCTCTTGATGTCCTTGGAATCTAAATGAACACAGTGGTCCGCTATGAGATGGGGACCCAGGATGCCAAGGGAGTGGAGGTGTTCGATAGGGTTCTTGCCATATCTCTCTTTTACCTCCGCAACTTCGCTCTGTGTCTCGGCCAGGTGGATTACCATGGGCACACCGTACTCCAGGGCCAGTTCATTCGCAGTGGTCAGGAGATCAGGGCTACAGGTGAATAGGGAGTGGGGCTCCACCGCGATTGAAACGATCGGATCGTCCTGCCATTCTTTGATCAACGACTCCGTGTACTCAAAACCCTTTTCAATGGGCCCGTAGTTGGTGGACGGGAAGTCATATAATACTTCCCCTACCAGGCATCTCATCCCGGCTTCTCTGGCCGCCTTTACCGCCTCTGCCTCGAACAGATACATGTCACAGAAGGTGGTCGTACCTGACATGATCATCTCAGCACAGGCAAGCCTTGTCCCGGTGTATACAAAATCCCCATCAATCCTCCTTTCCACAGGAAAGATATAGTTGTTGAGCCACTCCATAAGGGGGAGATCGTCAGCCAGTCCCCTAAAGAGGCTCATGGCTGCGTGGGTATGGCCATTGAGCAGCCCTGGAAGGATCAGTCCTTCTTTAGCATCAATCCTCTTTTGGGCCTCAAAGGCATCTTGCCCCTTTGTTCCGAGATGGAAGATGGCGTCACCCCTTATGCAGAGAAACCCCCCTTCAAGGATGGAATTTTTGTCATCCATGGTCAAGATGGTCCCATTTGCAACTATTATATCCACCTGCTCCATGACTTTACCTCTAAGTTTTATGGGTTAGCTCTGAACAAGAGGGTCTTATGGTAAATGGCGCGGCTCCATACGTCAAGCCGGTGTTGGGCCGACCCGCACTTTCAGTATTGTAGGATGTTGCCAAAACAGGGAAAAGTGGTAGGATGACATGTTGGGTCTTGAATGTGCTGGAGAAAGGGCTGATATGCGAGCGGTTGTGTTGGATGGTGACCTGCGATTTGTGCGGGACTACCCCGCGCCCGAGGTGCCTCCAGGTTGGGCACGGGTACGTGTGCAGATGGCCGGAATTTGCGGGACGGACATGGAGCTTATAAAAGGCTACAAAGAATTCAAAGGGGTCTTGGGCCATGAGTTCGTGGGAGTAGTAGATCAATGCGAAAACGCCGAATGGGTAGATAAACGGGTTGTTGGAGAGATCAACGCGGGCTGCGGACATTGCGAGTGGTGCAAAAAGGGCATGGGTCGACACTGTCCGGAGCGCAGGGTACTGGGAATCCTGGATCTGGACGGATGCATGGCCGATTACTGCATGCTTCCCATACCGAATCTCCAAGAGGTTCCGTCAGACTTGCCAGATGTCCGGGCCGTCTTCACAGAGCCTTTATCAGCCGCGTGTGAGGTCTTGGAACAGGTGGTTTTGAGAGGTTGATCACAAAGACATATCCTATAGACGAGGCGGTAAGGGCATTTGAGCATGCAGGGCAACGGGGGGCACTAAAGATATTGTTAACCGTTCACAGGGGTCGGGGACTGATGGCATAAGCGCTAATTCAAACAGGCAACTTGTCTTAGCCGGGTGAGAATATAGAACCGCAGAATACTGAACCGCAGAATATCGAAGCGAAATAGGGAGAAACAAGAGATATCCAGACAAACCGCCTCCCCATGTGAATAAAGGATTAAAACAAGACTATTTCTGGCTTCCGTCTATCAGATCTATCGCTACAATTTGAGAGTTTTTTGATCCTTCGACATTCATTATTCCTTATTCGACATTCGATATTCTCGTTTTAGAAGTGTGTCTCAACCCCGGATAAAACACCAATGAGATAATGAGCCGTGTATGGTTAGAGATATTGTTAGTCTTTTAGGCCTGCTACAATCCTCTCCCAGAGTCGTGAGAGGGTGGGGCCCGCCTTTTGGGCATTGGAAATTACCTCCTCTATGGAGGTCTCCTTCATACAGTCAGGCAGGTTCATATTGGTTATAACGACTATGGCCAGGATCTTAAGCCCGCAATGGACCCCCACGATGGTCTCCGACACGGTAGACATGCCTACCACATCGGCACCGATCATCCTCAGAAATCGCGTTTCTGCCGGTGTCTCTAAACTTGGCCCTGAAATCCCAACGTAAACCCCCTGCCTTATCAATATCCCCAATTCCAGGGCCTTCTCCCTGGCAAGGACAATCAGGTCAGGGTCATACACCTGGGTCATGTCTGGGAAGCGGGGGCCAAAGGCATCCAGATTTGGGCCCATAAGGGGGTTGGCACCCGTAAGATTGATATGGTCTGTCACTATTACCAGGTCTCCGGTTTCAAATTGTGTATTGAGCCCCCCCACTGCGCTCGATTTGAATAGGTATCTTACCCCGAGCATCGCCAAAACCCGAATAGGAAAGGTGATCTCCTTGGGCGAGTAACCCTCGTAGAGATGAGAGCGGCCCTCCATGGCAATCATTGGTCTTCCTGCCAGCTTGCCTGACACCAATGTGCCTTTATGCCCTTCAACAGAGGCCTTCGGAAAATTCGGGATTTCCTCGTAGCCAATACGAAAGACAACCTCCATCCCCTCTGTGAGGGACCCCAACCCGGTTCCAGTGATCATTCCCACCCTGGGTGGCTCTGACAGCTTAGATTCCAAAAAGTTCACAGTTTGCCTTATCTTGTGAAGCATGTGGAGATCTCCTTTCATGATATTTCTTTCAAATAGGCCAGAGGGTATTAAAAGTCAATGAATTCTGAGAAATGTGCCTTCTGCGCAATGGAGTGCCCCAGTTGTGGCATTTGGGGTACAGTTGAGGCGGTAA
>JAUUVE010000151.1 GCA_030589715.1 Desulfobacteraceae bacterium
CACGCACGCCCATATCCACCAAGAGGATATCTGCGTCTGATCCTGGCATCAGACACCCTTTGCGCGGGTAGAGACCATAAAGCCTTGCGGGCGTCTCACACATCGCCTGCACGACCCGCTCAAGGCTCACCATCTTTTTGTTCACACCGTTTAGCATCAAACGTGCGGTTGTTTCGATACCAGGGATCCCATAGGGTGCCTTCCAGATATCCTCGATTCCAGCTGCCTTCTCCGCCTTGGGAAACGGGCAATGATCAGTGCCCAAAACATTTATATTTCCCAATTCCAGCTCGGTCCACATCTGGGTTGCGGATTCGCTGCTGCGTACCGATGGGGCGAACTTGAGCCAGGGACCCTTTTCCGCCAAATCATCGCGTGTGAGATAAAAATATTGGGGGCAACTCTCCGCGTAGACCTTTACACCTTCTAGCCTTGCATTTCGAATGATATGTAGCGAAGTGGGAAGGCTAACGTGTGCGAATATGGCACGGACACCGGTCTGTCCGGCTAATATCACCGCGGACGAGATCGCCAAGAACTCAGCATCTTCAGAGCGCCAGTCAGAGACCGTCAAATAATCCGTCCGGCCTGACTCGCACAGCATTTGTTCATTGACACTGAGGATGGAATCATCTTCGGCATGGATGAGGGTGATACCATCAAAGGTTGCAAGCGTGCGAAACAGTTCTCGAAGGTTCCCTGTGGGCATCGGTGTGACGCCGTGCAAGGCACAAGTAAAGGTCTTGAAGGCCACAGCCCCTTGATCCCACATGCCCCTCAGTTCGTGCAGATTGTCAGGTACGGCACCACCCATAAATGCGAAATCTACCACTGCCTTGGGGTTGCAATAGTCACGCTTCTCACTGAACAGTTTGGCATTCAGGACTGGCGGCTTGGTCCGGTGGTGCTCGATCACAGTTGTTGCGCCGCCAACGGCGGCTGCCGCGGTACCCGTTGTGAAATTCTCGCGTTCGGTATGGCCAGGATCCATCATATGGACATGACCGTCCACTGCGCCAGGCATCACCAGCAGGCCTTGGGCATCGATCTTTTGCTTCGCCTCAACGTCGTATACGTTCCCAACAGCAAGGATCTTGCCGTCCTGAACGTAGACGTCTGCCTTAAAGGTGCCGCTTGGGGTAGCAACGGTTCCCCCCTCTACTGCCAGATCTACTTTCATTTCAATATCTCCAATTCCTCATTGGGGTGCCGATCCTTTCTTGATCTGTGGCATCAGAACTTGGCCCCAAGTTTGGTGTCTTTAAAATCTTTGACCGCTCCGGTGATGGATTTTTCGACGGGCAATCTTTCCGCCGTTGAACCCCCAACGTATCCATCCAGTCCTTTGGTGTTGTCCAGAAGGTATTGAACATCTTGAGGCGTAACTGTAGCTCCACCATGGCACGTTACAAGGGTTTCCGGGTTTTCCGCCTTTACAACGTCAATAATATTCTGGACCAGCTCAACCATAGCATCGAGAGGGGTCACGGTTTTGGAGCCAGTGGTTCCCCCGCTGGTGTTGCCCCCGTGTGCAATGATGTTATCACATCCTGCTCCCAACATCTTGAGCGCCTCTTCAGGCGTGGAACAGAATGCAGTTGTGTAGAGACCCTTTTGGTGTGCAATCGCAGTCATTTCCACCTCTTTGTCGTAAGTCAGCCCCGTCTCCTCCAGAGTTCTCCTGAAGTTCCCATCAATGAGGGCTATGGTGGGGCAATTCAGCAGTCCTGAAAAACCTGCGGCTATGATCTCATCCAGAAAGGATCCCATGTCTCGAGTAGGGTCTGTTCCGAGAAGTCCGGCCAAGACAGGCGTATCTTTAACAATAGGGATAATATCTCTTTTCCCCAGTTCCAAGGTAACTGCATTGGCGTCTGCGATGGAGAGATACCCCGCCATTGAAGAAAGACCCGCCATGCGAAACCTGGCAAGAATATGGGTTGTGATCATGTCTGCACCACCCGCCTCTGCAAACTTGGCTGAGATGCCAGTCCCGGCAAAGGCATTAAAAATAGCTCGGCCTTGCTCGGTTTCCCCCTTAAGCCTGTTCACAATCTCCTCCCTTTCGTATCTTTTTGCCATGGTATCTCCCCCTTTTGGAATTATATAAAATTAGAAATACCTCTCCGAGCAGAGACTGTCAACAAAAGACGCGTCTGTTTTTGTCTGCTACCTGCTAATCGCCCCGCAGGCACACAGTTGATACAAAATGACTTGACAAAGCGAAATACCTATGAAGTAAACTCCGGGTATTCCTACATGGAGGGGAGTGATATGCTATGGAAGAAATACAAAAAGAACGTGCAGAATACTCGGCCATTATAGATCGAAAGCCAGTGAAGCTTCCTGGCGATGCCCGTTTGGGTGTATGGTTTATTGTCAATGTGGAGAAATGGGATATCAACGCGACCATGGCTCGATCGGTTCTTCCGGCACCACAGGGTGTATCCGTGACGCCGGATATACCCAATTATAGTTGGTTTGACTATGGGCTACGGATAGGTTTTTGGCGGTTAAAAAAGGTCTTGGACAAACATCAGGTTAGGGCAACCATGAGCCTGAACGCTCCTGTTTGTACCACGTACCCCAATATCGTTGAGGGAGGCCTCAGTAGCGGTTGGGAGATTCTCGCCCACGGGTATGAGCAGCGGGCCATAAACCTTGAAAAGGATGAGCGGGAGGTTATTCGGAAAACCATTAAGACGATCCGCGATTTTACAGGTAAGAGACCGCGAGGATGGATGGGCCCGGGATTGCATGAAACCTTTGACACACCAGACATACTGGCTGAAGAGGGCTTTGAGTATGTGGCCGACTGGGTGAATGATGATCAACCCTACCCACTAAAAGTCAAAACTGGCAGTCTGGTCGCCGTCCCTTACACTGTTGAGCTCAACGATATTCCCATTTATCTCGTCCAGCACCATCGTTCTCCGGAAATTTACGAACGGTCACGCGACGCCTTTGATACGCTCTATGAAGAAGGGGCAGAGAGTGCCCGGTTCATGGGGATTTCTGTACATCCGTATGTATCAGGTGCAGCCCACCGGATCAAATACATAGACAAGATCCTTCAGTACATCAAAGAGCATAAGGGTGTCTTGTTTATGACCGGCGAAGAAATCCTGGATT
Source organism: Desulfobacteraceae bacterium (assembly GCA_030589715.1). Classification (GTDB taxonomy): domain Bacteria; phylum Desulfobacterota; class DSM-4660; order Desulfatiglandales; family Desulfatiglandaceae; genus JABMQV01. Next base: position 3,133 of record JAUUVE010000151.1, read on the forward strand.
GGTACAACGAAGCTGTTACGAAATAGGCAGAGGATGCAGCAATGAAAGATAAAAAGCTCTAAATTAAAGGATTACTGAGAGAACAGGAGAAAAAACATTATCTGGGATAGGACTCAGGAAAGGAGGTTATCATATGGACATTAATGAACTATCCGAAGCAGCAGGTAAGCTTGCTGACGAGTATCGGTACACCCCTACAAAAAAGGGCTTTCATTGAAGCGAGAGTGTATTCACCGCGGTCGCGGAGACTTTAAGGCTTGATATTGACAAGGGCCTCGTGCGCATGGCTACAGGTTTTCACGGGGGAGGCGGACGTCACATGGAGGCGGACTCAGAAAAGCCCGAGGATTTGCGGCACCCAGCTTATGCTGTACCAGAAAAGAGCGGTACCAAGCTGACAAATGCAGGAAGCCTTTGCGGGGCCCTGGCCGCAGGCGTCATGATGATAGGATATCTATTTGGCAGGAGAAGGCCAGAGGATGATATTACCTGCGCCAGCGAGCTGTCTTTTGAACTCCACAAGAGATTCCTGGAGACCTTGGGCTCAAAAACCTGCAGCGTCCTTAAACCATTTCATTTCAAGATAAGTGAAGACCCCTCCCGAAATCTGGCGGGCAATTGCGGGAAGGTTTATTATGCTGGGGCGAAGCTGGCTGTTGAAGTTATCCTGAGCGCGTCTGAAATCTGCCCTCTTTGCCCAGAGGCAAAGTTGCCTGTTCTACAAGGGTGTCTCCTGAACCTGTGAACGCCTACAAGATAGTTAAGCAGTAGAACGGTAATGGATGGACTATATCCCGAGATACCGAGCCTTCACTTTTTCGTTTTCCCAGAGTTCTTTTGGGGTTGATGAATGAACAACCATTCCTTTACCGAGGACATGGATGTAGTCGCCGACTTCAATGGCGAAGGGTAGATTTTGTTCCACGAGAAGTATGGATAACCCGCCTTCCTTAAGTTGTAGGATGGATTGGCCGATGGCCTTGACCAATAGAGGTGCCAGGCCTTCACTCGGTTCGTCCATGAGGAGTAATTCGGGATTTGTCATGAGGGCCCTGGCGATGGTCAACATTTGCTGTTCTCCACCACTTAGTTGGTCACCCCTGTTGTTACTGCGCGCTTTGAGGACCGGAAAGAGAGAGTAAATCTTCTCTTCGTTCCAAAGACCGGCTCCCTGACCTCGTGCCCCCACATTAAGATTTTCCAGCACGCTCAAAGAAGGAAATATCCGTCTCCCCTGGGGCACAAGTCCCAAGCTCATTCTTACGATCCTGTAGGAAGGCAGATGGGTGATATCGACACCTTTGAGCAAGATCTGACCTTGACGAGGCGGCGTAAAGCCGACAACAGATCGTATAAGGGTTGTTTTCCCCATTCCGTTTCTGCCGAGAATACCGATGATACTTCCTTTTTCAACTTGAATGGAGATCCCCTGAAGGACGTAACTCTCTCCGTAATAGGTGTGGATATCGATTATTTCCAGCATCATTGTTCGGTTCCCAAATATATCTCTTGCACCTTTTTATTGGCCTTAATCTCCTCTTTGTTGCCCGATGCGATCAGTTTCCCTAATTGAAGGACCGTTATGTTTTCGGTCAGTTCAAAGGCCACATCCATGTCGTGCTCGATGAGCAAAATAGTAATATCAGGATTAAGCTCCTTCAAGATGGATGTGAATGTAAGGGTTTCGGCTCGGGATAATCCCGCTGTTGGTTCATCCAAAAGTAACAAACGGGGGTTTTCAATGAGGGCCAGACAGACCTCGATCTGGCGCTGATCACCATAGGAGAGGTTATTGACGAGAATGTCTCGTTTGTCCCACATCTCAAAGTCTTCTAAAATATTTTTTGCTTTATCATAGAGGAATTTATAGGAGGAAATAGGTCGATACATAACATATTTCATGCTTTCAAGCCCTTGGGCGGCTAAGAGGACGTTCTGGAGGACCGTGAGTTTTGGGAACAGGTTGTTAATCTGAAATGTCCTTGATATTCCCAGGGCAATCCTCTTATATGTGGGGAGTCGGGTCACATCTTGCCCGAAATGGACGACCCTGCCATCTGTGGGAGATAGGTCTCCACAGATGAGATTAAACAGGGTCGTCTTCCCAGCACCGTTTGGCCCGATAATGCCATGCCTTTCTCCCGCCTTTATTTCAAGGCTCACGTGATCGACTGCCATCAGTCCGCCAAACTCTTTCGTGAGGCCCTCAAGGACCAGACACGGCGAATCCACCCATTTCCTCCCTGGTTTGTTAAAGAATGTTTGTTTCCGTCGCTATTATTTCTTTAGTGGCGGATAGTTCCTCGAGTAAAGCGGCTGCTTCAAATACCAATCCACATCATAGGTCCAGAATTGGGAGACCTTCGGGTAGGTCTTAATGACACTATTCTGGAGTTCTCCCCCAACCCTTTCCACTTTTCTGATGTAGATATTCTGGATGGGGTTGCCAAACTTGTCGAGTTGAATAGGACCCCGGGGAGCATTGGACATCTTGAGATTTTTCAAAGCGGCCAGGAACTTGTCACGGTCTTCCACATCCCCATTGATTGCCTTGGCGGCCTCGATAATCCATTTCCCACCGGTATACGGTCCCTCACCATAATAAGAGGCGACTTTTCCTGCCAGGGCCTTAAAGCCCTTTCCAAACTTTTTGTTCACCGGCGTGTCCAGGGCCCCGCTGTAATGAAGGGCGGTTATTGTGCCTATGGCCTCATCTCCCATAGACGGAAGGACTCTTTCATCCGTGGTTGTTCCGCCAGCGAGAAGGACCATCTTATCTTTTAGCCCATATCCTTTGAACTGTTTCACGAATTGCAGTGCGCCTGCGCCAAAAAAGAGCCCAAAGACGGCATCAGCCTCCTTATTGATTTGTCCTAAGTAAGGTCCGTAATCCAGGGTGCCCA
>JAUUVE010000378.1 GCA_030589715.1 Desulfobacteraceae bacterium
AAGAATATGGTCTTCTTGGAGGAGATTTTTGGCCTCCTGTCTTGGGAAGGGGTGTGGATTACATGGATCGCCGGCTCATATTGAAGTAACTCTTATAGCCTGCCTCGCAAGCCAACCTGAGGGCCAGGTCAAATCCGGCACCCACATCCTCTGGCGTGTGTGCATCCGAGCCAAAACAGACCGGAATCCCTCTTTCGTGCGCCATGGAGAGAATAAGGGGGGAAGGATATATCTCACCCACCGGTTTCCTGAGGCCCGATGTATTCAATTCAATCCCCATACCGGCCCTGGCGATACGATCAAGGGCAGGCTGCACCATCTCTTTTAGGGCCTTATCCGGGGGACGGTAACCAAATTTTTTTGGCAGGTCCAGATGGCTTACTGCGTCGAAGAGCCCGGAATCTGCCAGCCTTCCCACAAGTTCAAAATATTTCCGCCAGGTGACCGTCACATCGACCGACTCCCAGACACGCGACTTCGCGGGGTTATCAAAGCCCCAGGCTTCGATATAGTGGACCGAGCCTATGACAAAGTCGAATCTTTGCCGGGGAAGCCACTCCCCAAGGAACTTCTGGCAACCCTCATAGTAGTCGGTTTCAATGCCAAACAGGACCTTGGGTGCCTTGCCATCCTGAAGGGAGGCGACCATCTGCTTGTAGGAAAGGAACTGCCGCATCTCCATCCGGTGACTAGGGTCATAGCCGTCAGGGTTGGGGCCGTGGTCCGAGAAACATATTTCGCTTATATTCCGCCCCTGCGCCGCCGTCTTGTAATCGGCAACCCCTTTTTCTGCGTGTTTACAGAGGACTGTGTGGATGTGATAATCCGCGAGGGTAGATAGATCCGACTGACACCCATTGAGAGACATTGCAACTCCTTAAACCAGCAGATATTTCTTCCTGATCTCCTCATTATCCCTGAGATCCTCAATGTTTCCATGGTAACGGATAACCCCATTGTCGATGATGTATCCTCGATCACTGAGTCTGAGGGCGGCCTTTTGATTCTGCTCCGCCAACAAGACCGTCAACCCTTTATCCCTAAGTCTTCGGATCTGCTCTTCCAGGACCTTGACTACCATAGGGGCCAGGCCCTCGGTGGGCTCATCCAGCAAGAGGAATTCCGGGTTGGTCACGAGGGCCCTGGCTATGGTCAGCATCTGTTGTTCCCCCCCGCTCAAGACCCCCCCTTTGCGAGAGTCTATGTGTCTTAAGGCAGGAAAGAAGTCATAGACGCTCTCCCTGTCCCACATCAATAGGGCCCCTGAACTCCTCTCCGATATCTCCAGGTTTTCGCCCACCGTCAAGTCGGCAAAGACTCTTCGATCATCGGGCACATAGCCGATTCCCAGCCGGACCAGTTGATAGGGTTGCTTCCCTGTGATCGTCTCCCCCTTGAACTCAATGGTCCCCTGGCGAGGAGGGGTCAATCCCATGATACTCTTTATGGTGGTGCTTTTCCCGGCCCCGTTTCTTCCCAAAAGGCAGGCTATTTCACCCCTTGAGACCTCGAGAGACACATCAAAAAGGATGTGACTCAGGCCATAAAAGGTATGGATCCCTTTTACCTTGAGCATCACTCGGCCTCTCCCAGGTAGGCCTCTTGTACCTGCTTGTTGTTTCTGACCTCATCAGGCCCCGCCTGAACAATGGACCGGCCCTGCTGCATGACCATGATATTGTGGGCCACTGAGAAGACCAGCTCCATATCATGCTCGCAAAAAAGGATGGTGAGACCCATATGGGAGGTCAACCGCTTGATGAGCTCTATGGTAACCGATGTCTCTTCAGGAGACATCCCGGCCGTGGGCTCATCCAAGATCAGTAGCTCCGGGGAGTTTCCCAGGGCGATGGCAATCTCCAATACCTTTTGGTCTCCATGGGATAAAGAACCGCTGACACTGCCGGCCTTATCAGCAAGGCCGACGTTTTCCAGGATTTCCCTCGTTTCCCGGACGCCATGGTTTCGAGCCGGTGAGAAGAACTTGTAGGTCTTTTTTTTGTGGGAAAGGACGGCCACCTGTACATTCTCAAAGACCGTCATACGACTAAAGATGTTCACGACCTGGAAGGATAGACTAACTCCTCTCCTGCAGATCTGATGAGGGGGTAGGCCTGTGATATCACTGTCCTTGAAGATGACCCTGCCTTTTTCCGGCTGAAGATGGCCGGTGATGAGCCTAAAGAGGGTCGTCTTTCCTGCCCCGTTGGGACCTATAACGGCAACGATCTCACCTTTGTCCACCACCAGATCGGCCCTATTTACCGCCATAAATCCATCAAAGGACTTCTGTATGGATTCTACACGCAACATCCGTTATTCCTCCTGGAGGGCAGCCTTGTCTCGGCCTTTGAACCTCTCTATCAGATAGCCCACGACCCCCTCTGGCAGGAAGAAGATAAGTAAGATGAGTATGACCCCAACTATAAGGGTCCAGTACTCTGTATAGGTTCCGATGAATACCCTGAAAGATACCATGATTGCGGCCCCTAAGATTGGTCCGGCAAAGGTAAACCACCCCCCCAGAAGACACATTATGAATATCTCAAGCGACAATACCCAAAATAGCAGATCCGGAAAAACCGAACGTTCCACCACAACAAAAAGAACACCGGCAATCCCGGCAAAGAATGTGGCGATGACTATGGCTATGAGCTTGTGAACCTTGACATTAACGCCCACTGCTTGGCATCGCTCCGGATTGTCCCGTATGGCCCTGAGAGTGATGCCGAAGGGGGATTTCAACAGCAGGTACAGCGCTATCAGACAGATTACAAGCAGGATCAGGATAAAATAATAGGAACTGTTCAAGGACTCGAGAAATGGAGGCATGGGGATACCATGGATTCCATCATCGCCGCCCGTAAAACTGTACCAGCGGAAGGTGACCGCCCAGATCAGCGAGCCCAAGGCGATCTGTAACATCCCAAAGTACAGTCTTGTCAGCCTGACGCAAAGCCAGCCTATGACCAGCCCGACCGCTGCGGCCATAAGAGGGCCTGCAATAAACCCTACCCCCGCCGGCACCGAGG
>JAUUVE010000024.1 GCA_030589715.1 Desulfobacteraceae bacterium
CCCTTTCATCCAGGCTCAGGCGATCGATCATGGCAGGAGCTAGCCCTGCCTTTTTTGCCCGGGAGAGGTCCCTTTCATTCTCTCTTATTATCTCTTCCCGTCTTTCCGTGAGGTTTTCCGCCATCAGTTCAAGGGCAGCGTCCTTTTTTGCCCTTTCCAGCCTTCTCAACTCCCTGGAGGCCTCTCTTGCTTCCATGGCCATTGCCTCAATCATATCTGCAAGCGACATATCTCCTCCCCCTCCTCCATCTGTCCTGTCAGGACGAGGTTGTCCCGGTGTATCACTTCATCATCATGCTTGAAGCCCAGTCTTGACTGTATCTCGGTGCTCTTTGCGCCTATAATCTTCTTGATATCACCCGAATGGTAATTGACCATCCCCACGGCGATCTCTTCACCTGCCTTATCTATCAATAGCACGGAATCGCCCAGACTGAACCTGCCCTTTACCTCCACAATGCCTGATGGCAGCAAACTCTTGCCCAGGTTTAAGATGGCCTTTTCCGCCCCACGGTCAATGATGATCTTCCCTTTTGGTGATTTGGTAAAGGCTATCCAGTGCTTTCGGCTGCAAAGCGGCACCTCCTGGGGTAAAAATAGAGTGCCCTCTTTTTTGCCCGAAAATATTTGAATCAGGATCTTGGGTTTTAGGCCATTGGCGATTATGGTGGGGACGCCCCGGAGGGCCACTTGCTGGGCCGCCCTCAGCTTGCTTGCCATCCCTCCTGTCCCCAGGAATCCGGGAATAGAGCTTGCAAATCTCGTCACCCTTCGATCTACCTTTTCCACCACCTCAAGGAGCTTGGCATCTGCGTGGGTCCGGGGGTCCTTATCGTAAAGCCCATCAATATTGGTAAGATTCACTAAGAGCTGAGATTCGGTCAGGTTAGTCACCATGGCGCTTAGGTTGTCGTTATCGCCGAATTTTATTTCATCCACCACCACGGTGTCATTTTCATTGATGATAGGTATGATTTTCCAGGAGAGAAGGGTAAAGAGGGTGTTGCGGGCGTTTAGGTAACGGCGTCTGTGAGTAAGGTCATCACGGGTGAGCAATATCTGGGCGACCTTGTATCCATGACGGCCAAAGGCGTCTTCATATGCCATGATAAGGCTGCCCTGTCCAATGGCTGCCATGGCCTGTTGCTGTGACAGGGACTGGGGTCTCTTGGAGATACCAATCTTTCTAAGGCCGGCTGCTATGGCACCGGAGGATACCAGGATGACCTCAATACCCCTTTTCCTGAGGGCGCATATGTCGGTGGTGAGTTGGTCAATGACCGCCATGTTGAGGCCGTCCGCTCCTGTCAGGACACCGCTCCCTACCTTAACCACAACCCTTTTTACCGATCTAAAAAGCCCTTTTCTCGAGACCTTTTCCAATTTTTACCTTACACCCTTGAGCCTATGCCTTTGTCTTGCTTACATTTTTCCAGGATCATCCCTCTTAGTTCTTCTATGCCCTCACCGGTTAATGCCGAGATGGGTAAGTAGTCTAAGCCTAGCCCCTTTAGTGCCTCTCCCAGCTTTCTCAGGTCCCTGTGTTCGGGACCATAGAGATCCATCTTATTGATCACCACCATTTGGGGCTTTCGGGCTAGTGATGGCCCGTAGGCCATCATCTCGCCTCTGAGCATATGAAAGTCCTCAAGGATGTCATGATCAGGCTGAAAGGTGATGTCCAAGAGATGTAAGAGGAGGGTAGTCCGTTCAATATGTTTCAAGAAGCGATGACCTAGGCCACGGCCCTTACTTGCCCCTTCAATCAGCCCCGGAATGTCAGCAATGACTAATCTCCTCTCATCGTCAGGGGCCAGGATACCTAGGTTGGGAAATAAGGTCGTGAAGGGATAGCTGTCCACCTTGGGACGGGCCGTGCTGAGACGGGAAAGCAGGGTGGATTTGCCGGCATTGGGGAGTCCGATGAGGCCCACGTCTGCCAAGAACCTGAGGGATAGCCTTACTCTCCTCTCCTTACCGGGGAGGCCGGGTTGGGCGGTTCTAGGTGCCCTATTAGTGGAGGTGGCAAAGTGCTGATTTCCTTTGCCTCCTTTTCCTCCTGGGACGAAAATTACTTCCTGGTTGTGATGAACTAAGTCGGCAATAACCTCGTTTGTGTCAGGCTCTTCAAGAGTGGTGCCTAGAGGGACTTGGATAATGAGGTCTTTACCAACTTTGCCCGACTGGTTTTTCCCCCTACCGGGTTCACCATCCTGGGCCTTAAAGTGTTTTTGTGAACTATAGTCGGTTAAGGTGTTAAGCCTCCTGGTTGCCCTTACAATGATGCTACCGCCATTTCCTCCATTGCCGCCGTCGGGCCCGCCTTTGGGTATGTATTTTTCTCTCCTGAAACTGACGCAGCCCCTGCCCCCATCTCCCGATCTTACCGTAATTACCGTTTCATCCAAAAAGCCCATCTTAGGTTTCAAGAGAGGGGCAAGGCTCTCTTTCTATACTCGCACAGAAAAACATCTTGGCGTTATTGATAACTTCCTTTGGATAAAGGATAAGGAGCACGGTATGACTAATACTTGAAACTCGAAACTTGAAACTTGGAAATGTCTTGACGCTTTTGGGGGTTATCGAGTTTCCAGTTTCTCTTGGCAACAGCAATAGAACCTCTTTAAAGTTCGTATGCCAAATTACCCCACAAACCTTATCTTAAAAGGTGTAGTGGCATCCATACCTTGTTTAGGCGGCGTATACACTCACCTTTTTCCGGGCCTTACCAAGACGCTCAAAGGCAACGATTCCGTCGATCTTGGCGAAGATGGTGTAATCCCTTCCCAGTCCCACATTGTCGCCGGGGTGTATCTTTGTCCCCCTCTGCCGGATAAGGATGTTTCCAGCACGGACCGTCTGACCGGAATACCTCTTTACCCCATATCTCTGACCGGCGCTGTCCCTGCCGTTTCGTGTACTTCCGCCCGCTTTCTTATGTGCCATGGTACTTACCTCTCACCTTAAGGGTATTCGGCCTAGGCCTCAATATCTTCGATCTTGACCAGTGTAAATTGCTGCCTGTGGCCCTGCTTTCTTCGATAGCCCTTTCTCCTCTTATACTTGAAGACCACAAGCTTTCTATTCTTTCCCTGTCGGGCGATACGTCCAGTGACCTTTGAATCCTCCAGGTATGGCCTACCTATCTTTACGTTTTCGCCATCAGAGGTGAGCAGGACCTTATCAAATTCCACATTATCCCCTGCCCATCCTGCCAGTCTTTCGACCTTTATTTCATCGCCCGGGGCTACCTGATACTGTTTGCCGCCAGTCTTGATGACCGCATACATAATTTTTTCTCCTTAAAAAACTCAATTTTTGATTTTAAACAAACAACTTACCAAAGTCAACCCAAAAACCGATATTCTGATTTGAAGTTGCACCTGGTGGGGCTCTGAGGCACACCGGGGGGAAGTATGGGCTCAGGCTGCACCTCTTGGTAGCCGGAAGTGGTGCCCCCGGCATGACTCGAACATGCGGCACCCAGATTAGGAATCTGGTGCTCTATCCACCTGAGCTACGGGGGCGTCCTATTATTTTTACCACGAGTACATGGAATGTCAAATTATTTCCAACCCTAAGGACCCAAAAAGGTATTGATTTAATGATCAAAATCCTTATAATCGAAAGATATAAGGAAGCTTTGATCCGCGATCCGCAATCCGAAATCAAAAAGTGGGGATGTAGCTCAGGTGGGAGAGCGGTACGTTCGCAACGTACAGGTCAGGGGTTCGAGTCCCCTCATCTCCACCATTTTTTTGGCTCGAATCTGATACGGGAAGTGACATATGGGGCGAGAGGCAAAGATAGATAGAAAGACCAGAGAGACGGAGATCCATCTAAGATTTAATCTTGATGGTAGCGGCGGATCCCAGATCTCTACCGATATCCCTTTCATGGATCACATGTTGACGCTGATGACGGCCCATGGCTTTATGGACATGGAGTTGAGTGCCAGCGGAGACACGGGCATAGATTATCATCACACGGGTGAGGATTTGGGCAGCTGCCTAGGGTTGGCCATAAAAGATGCACTGGGTGGTTTTAAGGGCATAAGGCGATTTGGCGAAGCCACCGTCCCCATGGATGAGGCGCTTGCCAGAGTCGTCATAGATATCTCCAATCGGCCGGTCCTTTCCTATAGGGTCTCATTAAAGAAGAGGACCACTGGGAATTTTGATGTGGGTCTGGTCAAGGAGTTTTTTCGCGCCCTGGTTACTAACGCCGGCATCACCATGCATGTGGATCTTATAGCAGGAGAAGATCCGCACCACATCTCAGAGGCTATTTTTAAGGCATTTGGCAGGGCGCTGGATCAGGCCGGTACAGTTGAGGGACGGCTTAACGGGGACGTGCCCTCCACAAAAGGACTCTTATAGCAGAGGGGGGTCTCTATGGATGGGAGAGCTTTGAGGAAGTCCCGGTTATTCGTATGGGCTTTGGTTGGGGCATGCCTCTTCCTGAGTGGGAGTTGTCACTTTATGAGGCCACAATCCCCTGCTGAAGAGAGCGCCTTGCCGATCATAAACAAGGTGGTCGTGGTCGGTTTCCGGGCGGCCATGTCCCAGGCGGAGGAACCTGAGGTGATTCGGGACCCATTGACCGGCGCTATTTTTTCTGCTGAACCGGTTTCACGTCATGTGGTCCAGGAAATGAATGAGGCCCTCTTTGAAAGGCTGGTCGCCCAAGAAAGATACCAGCTAATATCTCCGAATCAGGCCAAGGGTGTCCTATCAGGCATTGCGGGTTTGGACTCCAGCATGGGAACGGGGCCTTTGGAGATCCTCCAGAAAGTGGGGAAAAGGTTTGGAGCAGATGCTGTGCTGGCGGGCTATATCTATAGGTGGCGAGAGCGGGAGGGGGGAGATTATGCAGTCAGGCGCCCCGCCTCTGTGGCATTTGATCTCCATCTCCTGAGGCCGGGCGACGGGTCCATTCTCTGGAAGGGCAGGTTCGATAAGACACAGCGATCCCTGTCCGAGAATATCTTTGATCTTGAAACCTTCATTAAAGGCGGGGGGCGATGGATGACCGCCCACAAGCTGGCCATGCTCGGGCTCTGGAAACTGGTGACAGAGATGTCAGCTGCCACTAGGGGAAGTGAGGAGTAGCAATTTGATAGTTATTCCAGCCATTGATATCAAAGATGGCCGTTGTGTCAGGCTCAGGCAGGGACGGATGTCGGAAGAGACCGTATTTTCAGACGTCCCGGAAGAGATGGCAGTGAGATGGTTTGAGTGCGGTGCCGAGAGGCTTCACCTCGTTGATTTGGATGGGGCGGTCCAAGGAAGGCCGGTCAATAAGGAGATTATCCGGAGAATCGTAAGGTCGATCCCCATCCCGGTGCAACTTGGAGGCGGGGTGAGGGATATGTCTATCCTGGAGGCCTATTTGGACCTTGGGCTCAATTACCTGATCCTGGGTACGGTGGCCCATAAAGACCCGGGGTTTGTAATGGAGGCCTGCCAGAGGTTCCCCGGGCAGATCATCCTTGGGATTGATGCCAGGGAGGGGCGGGTGGCAGTGGAGGGGTGGAGAGAGGAACTCAGCCTGAGTCCTGCGGAACTTGCCATACGGTTTGAAGGGAGCGGGGTATCGGCGATTATCTATACCGATATCCAAAGAGACGGTATGAGAACAGGCCCCAATGTGGAGGGGACAAGGGCCCTGGCCAGGTCAATCCGGATTCCTGTCATTGCATCTGGTGGGATCTCAGGAATTTCGGATGTTTCAGATATATTGACCCTTTCAGGGGATGGTGTGATTGGAATGATTACCGGTAGGGCCTTGTATGACGGGAGCCTTGACCTGGCAGAGGCCATTAGGGTGAGCAAAGACGGGTCAGGGTAATTTAAGTATTGACTTTAGTTACAAAATGTAATAGACTATAAGATTGTATTGGATCTTTCCCCATAAGATACATCAAAGGATTTACAGGACACAAAACCTGCGCACATTTGACCTTGAACATCGGAGCTAAGAGATCATGTCGTTCAATGATAAGATTGCAGAGGACCTGAAGAACGCCATGAAGGAAAAGGATCAGGTGCGGACATCCTGCCTGAGGATGCTCAAGACCTCCCTCAAGAATAAGCAGATCGAAAAGGGGCGAGAACTAAAGGATGAGGAAATCCAGGCGATTATCTCTTCTTTGGTCAGGAAGAACAAAGAGGCAATAAAAGAATTCAGGGATGGGGACAGGGAGGATCTGGCACTCAAGGAAGAGGAAGAGATCAGGATTTTCCTTGAATACCTGCCCCAGCAGTTAAGCCAAGAGGAAATCGAGAAAACGCTCCGAGAGATTATTTCTGAACTCTCTGCCACAGACCCAAAGGACCTGGGAAAGGTCATGAAGGTTGCAATGGCCAGGATGGTGGGTCAGGTCCAGGGCAAAGAGGTAAATGAGATAGCCCGGAAATTATTGAACTGAAGCCCCATACCTGACCCGGATAAACCCTGTCAGAGTTGCCTAACAGGGTAAACCGGGATTGGGAATTCTGAATTCCTCAATCTATTCACCAACAAAACTGCTTTTGGCGAGAAGATTGTAAGTATTTTGAGTGCAATTCCATTCGTAAGAGACTAATTGACAGAGCCTGCATGATTGAGCACACCTATCGGGTTCTTGAGTACCGTCGCTTGTTGGATATCTTGTCCTGTTATGCCTCGTGTGTGCTGGGGCGCTCAAACTGCCTATCCATCAAACCATCCAATGACCCCGGAATAATTGATAACGAGCTGAGGCTGGTTTCAGAGATGAGGCTCCTTCTGAAGGTGAAGGGGTTTTCTTTCTTTTCAGAGCTGGAAGAGATAACACCTATCTTGAAACGATCCCTTGCTGAGGGATCATGCCTGGATCCTGACGAACTCTTATCTATTCTGCAGGTCTTGGAGGCCTCCCAGCAATCCAGGAAGTTTATCGGGGCCAATAAATCATTGTGCCCGCGGATTTACGGGCTTGTTAAGGATATGCCGAGCTGTAATCCCTTGATGGAGGGGCTAAAGGGGGCCATTTCTTCAAATGGCGCAATCAAGGACTCGGCGAGTCCTGCCTTGAAGAGGATCAGGAAGAAAAGGGTCCGGCTGAGAGTTGAGCTCCAGAAAAGGCTACAGGGTATCCGGAGATCGGCCGGGCTTAAGGGCGATGGGCATGATAATCCGGTGACAATCCGTGACGGTAGATATGTTATCCCCATGAGGACCGATCATAGATTACGAATCGAGGGGATTATTCACGACTATTCCCAGACCCGGGCCACCTGCTTTATTGAACCGGTTGAGGTAATTCAAGACAATAACCGGATGGCAGAATTGGCGCAGGAAGAGGAGGCAGAGGAGTACCGGGTATTAGCCAGTTTGACTGCCATAGTGAGGGATCTAGCGGGGGACCTGGAATATTGCCAGTCCCTGATAGCCAGGCTTGATGGGTTCTACGCAAGGGCAAGGTTCAGTGAAGATCTTGCTTGTGTGATGCCAGAGATGGCCCTAGACCAAGGTGTTGAGCTCAAGGGGGCCATGAACCCGATTCTCCTGGCCCTGACCTTGGATAAGAGAAAGACAGATCCAAGCCAAGACCTTCCCGTACCTGTGGATATCAGATTGGATCGCGACCGGAACGTATTGATCATTTCAGGGCCTAACAGGGGCGGGAAGACCGTTGCCTTGAAGACATTGGGGCTAATGAGCCTCATGGCCCAGGCCGGGATACATATCCCCGCGGAGGAGGGGAGCCGTCTGCCTATCTTTGATCAGATAATGGCCGATATTGGGGATGATCAGGATATAGAGCATGGCCTTAGCACCTTTTCGGCTCACGCGGCGCACTTGAGATATGTCTTAAAGAATGCAGGCCAAAGGAGCCTTGTCATTATTGATGAACCGGGCATGGGCACAGACCCGAATGAAGGGGCAGCCCTTGCTATGGCCGCCTTGGACTATCTTTGTGGCCGGGGGGCATGTGTGGCCGTATCCACTCACCTGAACAGGTTAAAGACATATGGTCTTTTAAATGAGCAGGCCGTCAACGCCTCGGTGGAGTTCGATACGGAAAAAAACTGCCCCAACTTCAGACTGAAATACGGGTCCCCCGGTGTGAGCCACGCACTGGAGATCGCCAGAGATACTGGGGTGCCCATAGGTATTCTTGAAGAGGCCAAGAAGTACCTGGACAAGGATGAGGTCCACCTGAATCGGCTCATAGAGAAGCTGAATCGCCTGAGAGCGGAGGCAGGGTTTGAGAAGAAAGAAGCAGAGGGTCTCAAGAAAGAGTATCATTCTGCCACCAGGAGGATAAGGGAGCGGCTCATTGAGCTAGATGAAGAAAAAAGGTCCCTTATGGAGGCCAAGAGGGCTGAGGCAGAGGCGGCAATAAGAGAGGCGCGAAGGGAGTTCCAAGAGGCCATAAACCTTTTGAAGAGAAGACCCTCACAGGCCCAGGCAACCAGGAGGTACAAAGAGGCAACTCATCATTTATTGGGGCAGCTTGAGGTGGGGGCTGATGAAGACCATTCTGCTGAGCCCGAAGAGCTGCGGAGAGGACAATCCGTCCGTCACAAGAGACTCGGGCAGAAGGGGGTAATCAAGTCAGTGGATCTCTCGGCCGGGCGTGCCCGGGTCATGTTTGGAAATGTTAATGCCTCTTGCGAGATCAAGGACCTGGAGGTGATGCAGGATACCCAGGAACCCAGGCCCTATGAAGCGGTTGGGACTGTCTCCTGGGGACCTAAGAAACATCCACAGAGAGAGGTAATTGTGATTGGATACAGGGTGGACGATGCCATCCCCTTGATTGATAGGAGCATAGACCGGGCCCTGGTTGAAGGCGATGCGACCCTCAGGATCATCCATGGATTCGGGACAGGGAGGTTGAGGGATGCCATCCGCGCCCATCTGAAGGAGGTCCCATTTGTAAAGAGGATTGGTGGTGCGGGTTCGAGATTTGGTGGTGAGGCAATAACAGTTGTAGAGTTGTGATGACTTCTTATCAGTCTGCCAAGGAAGAGATAAAGAGCACGGCCGATATTGTGGAACTCATTGGCCAGTATGTGCAGCTCCGGAAGGCCGGCCGGAACCACGTGGGGCTTTGCCCTTTTCATGCCGAAAAGGAGCCCTCCTTCACGGTGAGCCCGGAGAGGCATACCTTCCATTGCTTCGGATGCAAGAAAGGCGGAGATATCTTTTCCTTTTGGATGGAATACCATGGCTCCACCTTTCCAGAGGCCCTAAGGGACCTGGCAGAGCGGTATAATGTCACCATTTCAGAAGGGTTTTCTCAGGCCGCTGAAAAGGAGAAGGCTGCAAAAAGGCAGAACCTTTATAAGATAAATGAGAAGGCGGCCGCCTATTTTCAGGAGGCACTGAAGGATCCTGCCAAAGGGCAAGCCGCCAGGGATTACTTCAAGAAGCGGTCTATCCCTGGGGAAATCGTCTCTGAGTTTCGTCTGGGATATGCACCTGATGAATGGGAGGGTCTGGTAAAAGACCTCAAGGATCATAACGCGGACCTGGATGGGGCTGTTGAGGCGGGTGTCATTATCCCAGGCAAGAAAAGGGGGTATTACGACCGATTCAGGGGCCGGATCATATTCCCCATATTTGATCTGAGGAGGGGTGAGAGGGTTGTGGGTTTTGGTGGCAGGGTGCTGGATGAGTCGCTCCCCAAGTATTTAAACACACCTGAGACTCCCATCTTTCATAAGGGCAGGTCTCTCTATGGGCTCCATTCTGGCCATAAGGCGATCAGGGAAAAGGGGAGGGCAGTGGTTGTTGAAGGTTACATGGACCTTTTGGCATTAAGGAGGCATGGCCTGGGGGAGGTGGTGGCGACCCTCGGGACAGCGCTGACCAGCGATCACATCCGGAAAATAAAGGGAATTGCCAGAGAGGCCGTTGTGGTGTTTGACCCTGATGAGGCAGGGGTTGGGGCCGTCCTAAAAAGCCTTCCCATCTTCTTGAATGAAGGCCTCCGTGCCAGGGCAGTGGAGCTGCCAGGGGATCATGACCCGGATAGCTTTGTGAATGCGGAGGGTTTGGATCGGTTTCTGGAACTCCTGGACCAGGCCCCCCCCATCTTTGACTATTATTTAGAGAAAAGGCTGGCCCAGAGGGATTCCGATGTGGAGGGAAAGGTCCATGCCCTAAAAGAAATCCTTCCGGTCTTGTCGGCCTTACGCAGCAGCACCCAGCGTTCCTTGTATGTGCGACGGCTGGCCGAGAAGACTGGGGTGAGGGAAGAGGCACTCCTGTCTGAACTGAGAACCCTCGACAAAAACCCTTCGCAGAGGGGCGTCGGGAGAGGTTTGAAAGAGCGGGTCTTGGACCCACAGACCGGAAAGAGCTATGGGGATCTTCAGCTACTTAACCTCCTCGTGCACCACCCTGATGCTGTATCAAGGCTCATGGAGTGTGGGAGTACGATTCTCATTTCCGATCCGACGGTGACGCAGATTGTGGAGGCCTTGTTTCAAGAATATCGTAAGAATGTCACAGTCTCACCCGAAAACCTGGAAGATAGCCTTGAAAGCGAGGCCGCCTGTATTAAACTTAGAGAAGTATTGATTGGCCGCTCCTATTATTCAGAAGGGGAAGTGGAGCAGGCAGTGAGGGAGATTGAGAGAAAGGCATACCAAAAGAGGTTGTCCGAGTCCCTTAAGATGGCCAAAGGGGATATAGAGGGCCTAAACAAGCTACTTAAACTGAAGGCTCAAGGACCGCTTAGGTCTTAGAGAGAAATAGAAGGTCGCGGGAGGTAAGATATAATGGAAAAGAATACCGATATGGTCAATTTAAGGCGGTTGATCGATATCGGCAAGGATAAGGGATATATTACCTATGAAGAGATGAATGGCGACCTGTCCGATGAGATCGTTTCCTCAGAGGAGCATATTGATGACCTGATGATGATGTTCGAAGAACTGGATATCATGGTGATAGATGAGGCCTCTAAGGAGGAAATCGAGAAAGGGAACAGGGCCAAGAAAAAGAAGGTGAAACCAGAAGAGAAGGAAAGTCCCCGTATGGAAATCTCTGACACCTCATCCCGAGTTTCCGACCCTGTCAAGATGTACCTTAAGGAGATGGGGAGTATTTCACTGCTTACCAGAGAGGGGGAGGTAGAGATCGCCAAGAGGATCGAGGCCGGTGAAAAGGAGACCTTGAAGACACTCCTGGATTGTTGTGTGGGAGTAGAGCATATACATGAACTTGGAGAAAGGCTGAAAGAGGAGCAGGTCAGACTAAAGGACGTGATCAATGACCTGGAAGAGGATGACAATTATATGCAAGTGGGCCAAAAGAAGGAATCTCTCTTAGGCCTGATCGATGAAATCTGGAGATTACACGAGAGTATCAAGGACAAGAGGCGAGAGATGTCCAGGGTGCGCTGTACAGAAAAGAGAAAAAAGAAGCTGACCTCTGAGATAAAGAAGGACAAAGAGAAGATGATGAGACGGCTTAACTCATTCAGCCTGGAAAAGGACCAGCTGGAACTGATGGTCGAGAGATTTAAGGGGTTTGTGGCTGAGATTGAGGAGTCGGAAAAGGATATTGCGGATTGTATGTTACGGGCTGGGGGGAGATCCATCTCCTATCTGAAGGAGTGCTTTGCCAATATACCGAAATCTGCCAGTAGCGACCAGGTCATCTCCCCCATTGGTCTCAAAAAGAGTGAGCTTCTGGAGTTAAGATCCAAAGTGGAAAATTTCCAAAAGGTCATCAAGCAGGTCAAAGACCGGACCAACATGACCCCCCGACAACTAGTAAAGTCTCTGCGGGATGTGGAGGAGAGTCTGGAGAAGGCCAGGTTGGCCAAACAAGAACTAATCCAGGCCAATTTGAGACTGGTTGTGAGCATTGCCAAGAAGTATACCAATCGGGGACTCCAGTTCCTGGATCTTATCCAGGAGGGAAACATCGGGTTGATGAAGGCCGTGGACAAATTTGAATATCAGCGGGGGTATAAGTTCAGCACTTACGCCACCTGGTGGATAAGGCAGGCAATTACTAGGGCCATTGCTGATCAGGCCCGGACGATTCGTATTCCGGTCCACATGATCGAGACGATCAATAAGCTCATACGCACATCCCGCTATCTTGTCCAGGAGCATGGCCGTGAGCCCACTCCGGAGGAGATCGCCGAGAAGATGGAGTTTCCACTGGAGAAGGTCAGAAAGGTCCTAAAGATCGCCAAAGAACCCATATCCCTTGAGACCCCCATCGGAGAAGAGGAGGACAGCCACCTGGGAGATTTCATAGAGGACAAGAAGGTCATCTCCCCCGGGGATGCAGTCGTCAACTTTGGTCGGGCGGAACAGACTAGAAGGGTCCTCAGGACCCTGACCCCCAGGGAGGAGAAGGTCCTCAGGATGAGATTTGGCATTGGCGAAAAGGCGGATCACACACTGGAAGAGGTGGGACGCGATTTTAGTGTTACAAGAGAACGCATTAGACAGATAGAGGCAAAGGCCCTCAGGAAATTGAGGCACCCCAGCAGGAGCAGAAAACTAAAGAGCTTTATGGAGACAAAAGGGGCCTAGAGGAGAGTCCTGGGGAGGAGTGGAGAATTTTTCGTGACAACCTGCGGCCGGGTGCGCATTTTGTTTATGTTTGAAGTCAATATGGGGCCCATAGCTCAGCTGGAAGAGCCACCGGCTCATAACCGGTAGG
>JAUUVE010000195.1 GCA_030589715.1 Desulfobacteraceae bacterium
ATCTCTTTTTAAAAGAAAAGATTAATCCCCTTATCGGGTCAGCAGGTGTCTCGGCTGTACCCATGGCGGCACGTGTATCTCAGCTTCAAGGCCTAAAATATGACAAGACCAACCATCTCCTGATGCATGCCATGGGGCCCAACCTCGCAGGGGTCATCGGCTCGGCCGCGGCCGCCGGTATGTTTATTGCCATGTTCGATTAGTAGCAAGGGAGGATTCACCACATGAGACTACCCGAAAAATCGGCCTTTTCAAGGCAAGGGGATTGAGAAATGAGAAGTCTTACACTTTTTTTGGCCCTGGTCTTCTTTATAATTATTCCTGGCCATTCAAGCGCTGCGGATTTCCTTGGTGCACCTGTTGTTCCAGGCGGAAAGACCATTATTAAGACTGATGACCGACTGGAGTTAGAGACCGACTTATCCCATAATGAGTTGGTCGCCTTTTATGAGGAGGCCCTAAAGGGCTTCAAAGACATCAAGTTTCGGTGGTGGAAAGATGCAACCTATATCGAAGACGACGGAAACCGCCCATGGCATTCCATTACCATTTCAAAGACCAGCAAGAGGGGAGAGTCCGTCGTAATAGTAAAGGACAATTGGACCTGGATAATCGGAACCCTAGTTCTCAGGTATATAGGGGTCTTTGTGGTCCTGATGGTCCTTTTCTTGGGAATATCTATTTCCGGAAAGATAATTTCCAGTACGGTCAAGAGGCTCGAGGCAAAAAAACAATCACAGGAAGGCTAACAAATCTTTAGGTCAGATTCTCCTCAGAGAGGGATATTGCCATGCCTCCTTTCCGGGAAGCTACCCCTCTTTTTTTGGAGCATCATCAGGGCCTTGATCAACCTGGGTCGAGTATTCTCGGGAGAGATTATTTGATCAATATAACCCAGTTCCGCGGCCTTAAAGGGACTGGCAAAGTTGTTCCTGTATTCTTCGACGAGCCTCTCCCTTGTGGCCTCCGGATCATCCGCCTCCTCAATCTCTTTCCTGAATATTATGTTGACTGCCCCTTCTGGCCCCATCACGGCGATCTCGGCCGTGGGATATGCGTAGTTGATGTCCGCGTCATGATGTTTGCTGGACATAACGTCATAGGCCCCACCATAGGCCTTACGGGTTACCACGGTGAGCTTTGGAACCGTGGCCTCACAATAGGCATAGATGATCTTGGCTCCATGCTTGATTATGCCCCCATACTCCTGGTTGACACCCGGCAGGAACCCGGGCACGTCCACAAAGGTCACCAGGGGAATATTAAAGGCGTCACAGGTACGGACAAATCTGGCACACTTCATGGAAGCATCAATGTCCAGGCATCCCGCCAAAAACCTGGGCTGGTTGGCGACAATCCCCACCACCATGCCATTTAGTCGGCCAAAGCCCACCACCATGTTTTTTGCCCAGTGCCTGTGGACTTCCAAAAACAGATTGTTATCCAGTACCGTGCGGATGATCTCCTTTATGTCGTAAGGCACCCTGGGATTGGTTGGGATCACCTTGTTTAGGGATTTATCCTTACGTTCGGGGTCATCAGTGCATTCAATGACCGGGGGCATCTCTCGAAAATTCTGTGGAAGAAACCCAAGGAGCTCCTTTACCCTGTCCAGGGCTGCCTGGTCTGAGTCTTCTGCAAAATGTGCCACCCCACTCTTGGCATTGTGGGTCATGGCACCCCCCAATGCCTCGGGCGTTACTTCTTCAGAGGTAACCGCCTTGATTACCTGGGGACCGGTTATGAACATGTTGCTTGTCTTTTTCACCATAATGATAAAGTCAGTCAGGGCAGGCGAATAGACCGCACCCCCTGCACATGGCCCCATGATGACCGATATCTGGGGGACTACCCCGGAGGCCCAGACATTCCTCTTGAATATCTCCCCGTAGCTTCCCAGGCTCACAACCCCTTCCTGGATCCTGGCCCCCCCGGAGTCATTCAAGCCTATGACGGGGGCACCACTCTTGATGGCCAGATCCATGATCTTACAAACCTTTTCCCCGAAAGGTCCGCTCAAAGAACCACCAAATACCGTGAAGTCCTGAGAAAAAATAAATACTTGTCTTCCATTTATTGTCCCGTACCCGGTGACCACACCATCGCCGGGAATCTTTTTCTTGTCCATACCGAAATCATGGCAGCGGTGGACGACAAATTTGTCCAGTTCCTCAAAACTACCCGGATCAAGAAGATAGTCGATCCTTTCCCTTGCAGTCATCTTCCCCTTGGCGTGTTGTTGGTCAATGCGCCTCTGGCCACCGCCCAGCTCGGCCTCAAGGTTTCTTCTCGCCAGCTCTTTGATCTTATCTTCAATGTCCATTGAGGGGCCTCCAGGGACTGACTTAATTGATAAGGACTACTCAAGCACTACCAATACTGCCCCTGCTTCCACGGCATCACCCTTCTGGCATTTCACTTCTTTCACCGTGCCGGACGCCTCGGCAACCACAGGCAATTCCATCTTCATTGCCTCAATCACTACCACCTCATCACCTTCATTTACAACATCACCCGGGCTAACCTTTACCTCCCAGATGTTTCCACCCATGGGAGCGGTAACTTCACTCATAACAGACACCTCCTTCTCTAATGGAATTACTCTAATCCTAGACTGTTTGGTTGACTCCCCTATCAGGAGAGGGATATTACGCTGTGTTCTCGGCGCATTCTTGTGAGTGACGTTTTATATCTTTTAGAATGTGTCGATTGTCAAGCACAATATCCCGGAAGACTGTCACATTGGCTGTGCAGGCACGTTCCCAGCGATTTTTTAGGGCCGGATAGACAAACAAGGTGGAACAGGGTTCTCAGAACCGATTTCTTGACACACCCTGTCAAATTATTTAATCTTTGCTAAATGCCTATTCAAATTATAGAAAAACGACACAGCACTCCTGGATCGGGGAACCGATCTCATACTTGCGCCACAAGGGAGTTAGAGGAATACCACAATGCCGGTCTATAAATGGGTTGCGGAGACAAGGAAAGGCAAGATCCTCAAAGGGGAGCTAGAGGTCGCTGATGAAAGGATAGCCAGGCTCCAACTGAAGCGACGCAATCTTACGGTCAGAAAGATAAAGCCCAAACCAAAGGATCTTTTTGAGAATGTCTCCTTCATGCAACCAAAGGTAACAAAGAAGGATCTGGTTATCTTTACCAGGCAGTTTTCCACCATGATTGATGCGGGGCTTCCTCTTGTGCAGGGTCTCACTATCCTTGCCGAGCAGACAGAAAATAAGACATTCAAGAATATCCTAAAAGAGGTGGTTCGGGACGTGGGAGCTGGTGCCAGCCTGGCCGAATCACTGGGGAAACACCCCAAGGTGTTTGACGGTCTTTACGTAAATCTGATTGCCGCTGGTGAGCTCGGGGGTATACTGGATACCATATTGCAACGCCTCGCTACCTATATTGAAAAGCTGGAGAAGCTCAAGGGCCAGATCAAGAGCGCCATGACCTATCCGATCGTTGTGGTAGCTATCGCCATCATAGTCATCGCGGTTATCCTGGTCTTTGTGATACCGGTTTTTGAAGAGATGTTTGCAGATTTCGGATCGGCCCTCCCGGTTCCCACACAAATCGTTGTGAACCTGAGCCGCTTTATGAAGGGGAACATTCACTACGTAATTGGAGGCCTTGTCCTGTTCCTGTTCCTGTTCAAGAAATACAGAAACACCACCGGAGGAAGGAAAAGAATGGACATCCTGGCCCTGAAATTGCCCATATTTGGCCCATTGATAAAAAAATTTGCTGTAGCGAGGTTTACGAGGACACTGGGGACAATGATCAGCAGTGGCGTGCCCATATTAGCTGCCCTTGATATCGTGGCCAAGACCTCGGGTAACGTCGTCCTTGAAGAGATCATCTACGAAGTCAGGGCCAGTATTGCCGAAGGTCAGACCATTGCTGAACCACTCTCTGAAAATGATATATTCCCCCGAATGGTAGTCCAGATGATCTCGGTGGGTGAGACAACAGGAGCGCTTGATGCCATGCTAGAGAAGATTGCCGATTTTTATGATGACGAGGTCGACGCAGCGGTGGATGCCCTGACTTCAATGCTAGAACCCCTGCTTATGGTATTCCTCGGCGGATCCATAGGCGGATTGGTTATTGCCATGTACCTCCCCATCTTTAAGATGGCTGCAGCAATGGGATAGACAATATAAAAATGATCAGGTCCGGGTTGAAAATCACCCAATCGGAGATCTCCAGCCGTCTACGGGCCCTCATGCTGTTGAGGGTCATAGTTGTATCTCTCCTCCTAGGCGCCCTGATAATCATCCAGGCCGGGGAGACCCACACCTTTTTCGGACGTATCCAGACCTTCCATTACCTGCTCATAGCAACCGTCTACCTTGTTAGCTTTATTTATGTCATTCTGCTCAAGTATCTACCCAATGTTATTCTACAGGCCTATCTACAGCTACTTTTCGACAGCTTTTTTATCACCGCCCTTATATACTCCACAGGCGGAATTGATAGTATATTCTCATTCCTTTACATCCTCTCCATAATCAGTGGGAGTATCATTCTCTACCGGAAAGGGGGCGTGATCATCGCCTCTGCCAGTAGCATTCTCTATGGGCTGCTGCTGGATCTTCACTACTATGGGGTCATTCACCCCCTGGGGAGTCAAGCCAGTTACCCCGACAGGTATCAGAGCGCATACCTCTTCTTTGTTATACTGGCAAATATGGTGGGCTTCTACCTTTCAGCCTACCTCAGCAGTTTTCTCTCCGAGCAGACAAGAAAAAGCCGTGTTGAGTTAAAAGCAAAACAGATAGACTTTGACAAATTAGAGGCCCTCAATGAAAGCATCATTAACAGTATCACCTCGGGTCTGGTTGTCTTGGATGCTCAAGACAATATCATCCTCTTCAATCCGGCCGCAGAAAAGATCTTTGGGATAAAGGCAAATCATGTCTATGGCATGGCAGTGACCGAAGCACTCCCTCTCCTGCGGACCCACTTGGCCTACAATGAACTTGGAACGTCTTCATTTGACAAGAATCGACCGGTATTTTCAGACTTCCCTTACCCAGGGCCGGGCGGCAGAAAATTGTACCTTCGGCTCTCCATATCCCCCCTCGCCCTTTCGCTTGGGGGCCAGAAGGGCAAGATCCTTACCTTTCAAGATGTAACACAGGTCAAGGAGACTGAAGAAGAAATGAAAAAGGTCGAAGACCTGGCCGTAATAGGTGAACTAGCAGC
>JAUUVE010000167.1 GCA_030589715.1 Desulfobacteraceae bacterium
AAAGGCTGATATCGCAGTCATGGGTACCCAGACGATCCGGACAATGGAAAAAGAAGGGATCGCCGCTGTGGGGGAGTTTATCAGGCGCTTGCGTTGAGGGTATGGTTTCTGTGACTGAGTTATCATCTCGGAGATATTACTTCTTATTTCTGTTCTCTGGTCTCAGGGACCGGACGGCAGCGCCCGTCCTCCACATCTCAGAGTTCCTCATCTCCTCCAACTCCTTATACAGCCCCTCCCTGTAATCTGGAGCGCTGTTGGCCTCGAGAACGATCTTGGTCTCCTCTCCGGACACCACACTCTCATAGAGATCGTCAAAGACCGGGGCCACCGCATCCCTAAATCTCCCACGCCAGTCGAGGGCCCCCCTCTGGGCCGTGGTGCTGCAATTGCCAAACATCCAGTCCATCCCGTTTTCGGCCACGAGCCGGATGAGGCTCTGGGTCAGCTCCTCCACTGTTTCATTAAAGGCCTCGCTCGGTGTGTGGCCGTGTCTGCGAAGGAGTTGGTATTGTGCCTCCATTACGCCTGCCAGGCAACCCATCAAAACACCCCGTTCACCGGTGAGATCGCTGTGCACCTCTTTTTCAAAGGTGGTGGGAAAGAGATAGCCCGATCCGATGGCAATCCCTACGGCCAGGGTCCTCTCCTGGGCACGACCTGTGGCATCCTGGAAAACGGCATAGCTGGAATTGATCCCGCTTCCAGCCAGGAAATTGGACCGCACTGTGCGTCCGGAACCTTTAGGCGCCACCAGGATTACATCCACGTCGACAGGTGGGACTACTCCTGTTTGATCCTTGTACGTGATGGAAAACCCGTGCGAGAAGTAGAGGGCATCGCCCCCCTTAAGACAGGTCTTGATCTCCGGCCATGTGGCCACCTGACCAGCGTCTGATACCAGATACTGGATAATGGTCCCCCTTTCAGCCGCATCTTTGAGTGAAAAAAGGGTCTCTCCGGGAACAAACCCGTCATCCTTGGCACGCTGCCATGAACTGCCGCCCTCACGCTGGCCCACAATCACCCTGATCCCGTTATCCCTCATGTTAAGGGCCTGACCGGGTCCCTGGACCCCGTAACCGAGCACAGCCACGGTTTCATCTTTTAGGACATCTTGTGCTCTTTCAAGCGTAAACTCCTCTGGCGTAACAACTTCTTCCAATACACCACCAAAATCTATCTTTGCCATAATGCCTCCTTTATTTTTTTTCACGTGCCAGGGCCAGGGCGCCTGTCCGTGCAATCTCCTTGATACCCATTGGTTTGAGAAGATTTAAAAAGGCGCTGATTTTCCCTTCATCACCTGTCAACTCAACCGTGTAGTACTCCGAGCCCACATCGACTACGCGGCACCGGAAGATATCCACCATTCGCAGCACCTCAGCGCGATTTTCCGGTCTGGCGCGCACCTTAATCAGGGCCAGCTCCCGTTGCACGAAATCCGTCCCTGTAAAATCGACCACTTTTATCACATTCACTAATTTGTTAAGCTGTTTTTTGATCTGTTCCACCACTCCCATATCCCCGATAGTCACAATCGTCATCCTTGAGACAAGGGGATCAGTGGTTGCAGCCACGCAAAGACTCTCAATATTGAAGCCTCTCCCGCTAAAAAGCCCTGCCACCCTGGACAGGACCCCGGGCTGATTTTCCACCAGCACGGATAAGATATGTCTCTCTTCTTTTGTCTGATTCATGGCTTTGCCTGTCTTCTCCTGTTCAACCCCATATGCATAGCGACCGTCACCTTCACACCAAGAGCATCTCTGTGATGGGCTCGCCTGCTGGCACCATTGGATAGACCAATTCCTCTTTCTCAACAACAAAGTCCATCAGGACCGGTTTTTCAAGTGAAAGACCCTCTTTGAGGACCAGCTCCACCTCTTCCGGTTTGGTGGCCCTCAACCCGGCCGCGCCATATGCCTCGGCCAATTTCACAAAGTCCGGGGCACACTCCATGGCTGTGCAGGCATAACGTCCGCCAAAAAAGAGTTCCTGAAACTGTCTTACCATGCCCAAGTACCGGTTATTGAGAATGACCACCTTTATGGGCAATCGGTATTGGATGGCGGTTGCCATCTCCTGGATATTCATCTGGATGCTCCCGTCGCCCGCGATATCCACCACCAGCTTGTCCGGCATGGCCACCTGGGCCCCAATCGCCGCCGGGAGGCCAAAACCCATGCACCCCAAGCCCCCGGAGGTGATAAAGGAGTTGGGTCTATCAACATGGTAGTACTGTGCAGCCCACATCTGGTTTTGCCCCACCTCTGTGGTTATGATAGCCTCTCCCCTGGTAAGCCTGGATAGGGTCTCAATCACATACTGGGGCTTGATCACTTGGCCCTGTTTGTAGGCAAGGGGCCGGGTGCTCTTCCATTCCTCGATCTGATCGAGCCAGGGGGCTCGCACTTCAGGAATACCGTTTAACTTCTCCTTTTCAAGGAGATCATTCAGGATCTGAAGGGTCAACCTGCAGTCGCCCACAACCGGGATGCTTACCGGAACGTTTTTCTGGATGGATGAGGGATCGATATCGATGTGAACAATCTTGGCCTGGGTCGCAAAGGTCTCGATTTTTCCTGTTACGCGATCATCAAAACGGACACCCACAGCGATAAGGAGATCACAGCAAGACGTAGCCATATTGGCCCTGTAAGTGCCGTGCATGCCCACCATGCCAAGCCAGAGCTGATCATGCGGCGGAAAGACTCCTAAACCCATGAGCGTGGTAGTGACCGGTGCCACTATCTTCCTGGCAAACCGCGTCAATTCCTCCGAGCCTTTTGAAAGCACTACACCGCCTCCGGCAAGGATCAAGGGCCTCTTGGCCTCCTTTACGAGGCGAACCACCTTGTCTAATTGCCTCAAGTTGGGCCTGTAGGTGGGCTGGTAAGTCCTGAGCTTTATCTTCTTGCCCGGTCTGTAGGGTGCTTTCATGCTCATCACATCTTTTGGAAGGTCTATTAACACCGGCCCGGGCCTTCCTGACTTGGCCAAATAGAAGGCCTCTCTTATGATCCTGTTCAGGTCATCGATGTCACTGACAAGATAATTGTGTTTGGTACATGGCCTGGTGATACCCACGATGTCAACCTCCTGAAAGGCATCGTTTCCGATAAGCCCTCTGGGAACCTGGCCGGTCAGCACCACAACCGGGATTGAATCCATGTAGGCCGTGGCGATCCCTGTCACGGTGTTCGTAGCCCCGGGGCCTGATGTCACCAGACAGACCCCCACTCTCCCCGATGCACGGGCATAACCGTCCGCGGCATGGACAGCGCCCTGCTCATGTCGCACCAAAATGTGTCTTATATCCGTTTTTACAAGCCGGTCATAGATATCGACAACGGCCCCGCCAGGGTAACCGAAAATGGTGTCGACACCTTCCTCTTTTAATGACTCAAGCAGTATCTCTGCCCCTGTTAGTCTTTTCATAAATCCTCCGATTGACCAAACCCAAACCCAATTACCACCTTTAAACTCCTCAAAGGGCAGGGAGATCTCCTGCTGCGGATTGGCTCTTTTTGAGGTATTTCACAAGACCGCCCGCTCTCAGGATGGCCCGCATGAAGTCGGGAATGGGCCTTGCCAGGAAATGCTTGTCCCCTGATATCACCACAATCGCCCCTGTTGAGAAATCAAGAGAGACGCGATCTCCTTCCTTGATCTGTTCCGGCGCCTCTTCAGATTCCAGGATGGGGAGACCGATATTGAAGGCGTTTCTGTAAAAGATCCTGGCAAAGCTCTTTGCGATGACAGCGCCTATCCCAGCCGCCTTCAATGCCAATGGGGCTTGTTCCCTGGAAGAACCGCAGCCAAAGTTGACCCCTGCCACGGCAATATCTCCCACCTGTACCTCTTTGACCAGATCAGGCCTCACATCGGCAAAACAATACTTCGCCAGTTCGTGCCCCTCCGATACGTTTAGATATCTCGCAGGGATAATCAGGTCTGTATCCACGTGATCACCAAACTTCCACACCCTTCCTTCAATTTTCATCCCTTTGTTTCCCTCCAGACAGCCAGGGTCCAATAGGTCCTTGGGAAACTCTTTTATTGATCCCCCCTGTGCCCCCTCAAAGAAAGGCGGCACATTACTTCCCTCTGGTAGAGGGCAAAACATACGATCCCATTCTGGTAAAAGGGGATCGCAAGGCCCCCATCCGGTATCCAGGAGGCCACAAACGCCCTTTTTTTCTTAAGGGCGCTGGGGGATTGGTTGTGAACTAAAGCTCTTCAGGGGATGCGATGCGTCCCATGATCGCGGATGCGGCTGCGACCGCCGGACCTGCCAGATAGACCTCGCTCTTGGGATGCCCCATACGGCCTACAAAATTCCTGTTGCTCGTCGAGAGGGCCCGTTCGCCTTCTGCCAGGACCCCCATGTGTCCACCCAGACAAGGGCCGCAACAGGGAGGGCCAATAACTGCCCCTGCATCAAGAAATGTCTCGATGATTCCCTCCTTTATGGCCTCTTTGTAGATTGACTGGGACCCGGGGATGACAATAAACCGGGTCCCCTTTGCCACCTCTTGTCCTTCCAGGAGGCCGGCCGCCTCCCGCAGGTCTTCTAAACGTCCATTGGTGCAAGACCCCAAAAAGACCTGGTCCAGCGGCACCGAATCGAGTTCGGATATGGGTCTCACATGATCGGGTGAATGGGGTAGCGCCACCTGGGGCTCCATGTCATCGACCATGATGCGGATTTCTTGATCATAGGAGGCCTCCGGGTCACTCCGCAAAAAGTCGCCTGGCCGGTCAGACCGACCTTCCATATAGGCCTTGGTGATCTCGTCCGGCTCAAAGATGCCGTTTTTGGCCCCTGCTTCCACGGCCATGTTGGCCATGGTAAAACGCTGGGGCATCGGAAGCCGCTCGATCACCTCTCCGGTAAACTCCAAGGAGCAATAAACGGCCCCTGCGACACCGATGAGGCCAAGGGTGTAAAGGATGAGGTCTTTCCCCCCCACCCAGTGCGGAAGTCTTCCCTCATAGACGAGTTTTATTGTCGCAGGGACCTTGAGCCATGTCTTACCCGTGG
Organism: Desulfobacteraceae bacterium; assembly: GCA_030589715.1. Taxonomy (GTDB): domain Bacteria; phylum Desulfobacterota; class DSM-4660; order Desulfatiglandales; family Desulfatiglandaceae; genus JABMQV01. The sequence goes on from JAUUVE010000167.1 coordinate 5,048, forward strand.
CCAGAATCGCGCCAAGATCGGTGCTTCCCACGCCTTTAGAAAACGCCCCGAGCGCCCCATAGGTGCAAGTGTGGCTGTCGGCCCCGATCACGAGATCGCCGGGCGAGACAAGGCCTTTTTCCGGCAGGATGACATGCTCGATACCGGTTTCGCCCAGTTCAAAGAAATGTTTGATCCGATGCCTTTGCGCAAACTCCCTTGACACTTTCACCTGTTGTGCCGACGCGATGTCCTTGTTGGGCACAAAATGATCAGGGACAAGAGCGATTTTCTCCCGGTCAAACACCTCCGGGGCCCCAAGATCGTAAAATACGCCGATGGCCGAGGGGGCGGTAATGTCATTGGCCAAGGCGAGGTCCACTTCAACCTGGATCAGTTCGCCGGGGCTTACGGTCTCCCTCCCTGCATGTGCTGCAAGGATCTTCTCGGTTATTGTCATGGGCATGGCTTATGGTCCTCTTTCATCATTGGATTTTTTACTAATCCCTTTTTTGCTGAAGAATAGTCTCACTCGGAGACAGCCTCGGATTCTTTTTCATATATTCCAGACGATTCAATCCGTTGATGTAGGCCTTGGCGCTGGCGGTGATAATATCAGGATCAGCGCCCTTACCTAAGGCCACC
>JAUUVE010000357.1 GCA_030589715.1 Desulfobacteraceae bacterium
AAGAGAGCGTCTTCAAGAAACACCCGAACCCCACTCCAGAAATCCTATTATTTCTCCCGGACTTATTGAGAAGTTACCAGGAATTTAAAAAAAAGAAAACAATCCCAGTGGGGTGAAGATTTACGGGTAAAACTGAAAAACCATATTTCGAGGTTTTCGGTCAAGTACTAGATAGAACGTCCCAACACCGCTCCCTCATAGATGGCTGCCTTGGCGCTTCTTGGTTGCAGGCAATCTCCAATCTGATGGACCTCATACCCCATGGATTTGATCTGATCAAAGAGGCTGTCATCCGGATGCGATCCGGCCGCAATAACAACCCTTTCCGCCTCGACGAACACCCTTTCCCCATCCCCGTCGAGGACATCCACTCCATCGTCTTCAATCCTCAACAGTTTGCACCCGGTCATGATCTCGGCATGGTTCTCTTCCAGCCTCTTCAGAAGGAGCTTTCTGGTCATGCTTTCAAGTCGTTTCGCGATTTCGGGAAGCATCTCTATAATTGTCACGCGGCATCCGTTCTCCAAGAGATGAAGGGCCACCTCGCATCCGGTTGCCCCCCCGCCTACCACAACCACCTTCTTCTGGATTGTCTGCTCCCCATTTAACACTTCCGTAAAAGGGACAACAATCTCCTTGTCAATCCCATCAACAGGGGGAAAGGAAGGCACAGAGCCGGTTGCCAGAATCACCACATCCGGATCATGGGCCTCGACAATATCCACCGTGACCTGGTGGTTGAAGTGGCATTTGACCCCAAATCTCTCGATCTGCCTCTTCTGGAATCTGATCAGGTTGAGCAGTTCCTTTTTGTAACTGGTAACGCTTCCCAATATGAGCTGCCCACCAAGGACACCCTCTTTTTCAAAGAGCGACACATCATGCCCCCTCCTTGCCGCCACCCATGCCACATTCAGCCCGCCAGGGCCGCCCCCGATCACCATGACCTTCTTAGGGCTTTCGGCCGGGTGGAATGTCATCTCTTTTTCCCTACCCAGGGATGGGTTGACTAAACACTCAACGCGTCCTTTTCGGAAGATAGATTCCATACATGTGTTACAGGCTATACAGATCCTTATATCCTCAGGACGTCCTTCCTTGGCCTTAAGGGGCATCTCAGGGTCTGCTAAGAGCCCTCTGCCTATACAGACCAGATCTGCCTTTCCCTTTTCTATGATTTCGTTAGCGATGAAGGGGTCGTTAATTCTGCCCACTGCCATCACCGGCACATCCAGTGCCTTTTTGATCTTTTCAGCCGAATCGGCCAGGCAGGCCTTTTCCATGAACATGGGCTGGCAGATCCATTCAGGTGTGGCATCATTACCGGCTGATACCTGGATCACGTCAACGCCCTCGTCCACGATAATTCTCAGGATCCGAATGCTCTCATCGACGGTGAGGCCGTCCTTCACAAATTCTTCGGCACTGATCTTAAAAGACAGGGGGTACTCTTTTCCGAGCCGACCCCTTATTTCACCTACAATCTCTGAGGCAAATCGCGTTCTTCCAATGATATCTCCACCGTACTCGTCGTCTCGGATGTTGGAAAATCTCGAAAGAAACTGGTTGATCAAGTATCCATGGGCCCCGTGGATCTCTATTAATTCAAAACCGGCTTTAACTGCCCTATCTGCAGCATCTCCAAATTTCTTGACCAATTCATGGATAGCATCAACGGTAAGGGGCTCCACATCTCCGCGGATAGCAGGGCAGGGGAGAGGGGATGGGGCCAAGGGTTTCTGTTTTATTACCTTGGCCGATGTCTGTCTGCCCGCGTGATGGATCTGAACGGCAGGGATCGAGTCTTCCGCCTTTATTGCCTTGGCTATTTTCGAGAGGCCCTCTGTGAATCGATCGTTGTATATCCGAGCCTGATGAGGGGATACAATGCCCTCCTCTGATACAGCACATGCCTCCACAATGACCATGGCGGGTCCGCCGGCCGCCCTCAACCTGTAATGCTCGATGGCCTTATCAGTTATGGACCCGTCGTCCTCTATCAGGAAAGAGGCGACGCCCGGCATTACAATTCTGTTTTTGAGTTCACAGCCCTTGATCTTATATGGAGAAAATAGGTCTTTCACGGGGTATTCTCCTGCCCGATATGCTTTTGGGCACAAAAATATAGAAATGCGGGCAATCTTTGTCAAACAAAAAGTCATAGAGGGGAATAGAGGTACAATTTTATTGACCCTAGAAAGAGGGTTTTGATATTATCAGGATCCTCAAATCATAGGCATTTTGGTATTGGCATGGGTTAGCCAGTTTCAAATTTCCGGTTTCTCTCAGCGAGAACCGCAAGGCCTCGTTGAAAATGATATGCCAAGATAACCCAAAGAGTTCATTTGAATGCTATAGACACAGGAAGGATCAATCATGAACATCTATTTGATGCAGCATGGAAGGCCTGTGCCAAAAGAGGAAAATCCGGACAGGCCCCTTTCTGATAAGGGAAGAGGGGATGTGGAAAGGATGGCCGCCTTTCTACGAAAGGCTGGGGTGAGTGTGCAGGCGATCTTTCACAGCGGCAAGACAAGGGCGCGGGAGACCGCTGAAATCATGGCCTCCAAGCTCCAGCCAAACAGGGAATCCCTTGAGAAGAAAGGCCTTTCCCCCCTTGATGATGTAAAAGGGATTGCCCATGAGATTGAGAAGGGCCAGAGAGACCTCATGATCGTGGGGCATCTCCCCCACCTTGCCAAACTCGCCTCCCTCTTGACCGCCCGGAACGAGTCCATACCGGTCGTGAGCTTTCAGCAGGGCGGTGTGGTATGCCTGGGCACAGCCGAGGAGGAAAAGAGCTGGGCTGTGGCCTGGATGGTGGTGCCGGAAATAATCTCGTAAGCGGAGTTCGGAAACTTGCTTAGATTGCATAGTTTCATAGGCTTTCTTGTGCTGGCCCTTTTGGCCTGGCTCTTTTCTGAGAAGCGAAGAGACGTAAGGATCAGGATCCTCCTTACAGGCCTTGGCCTTCAGATATGCCTGGCCCTGTTGCTGCTAAAGCTCCCGGGCGCCCAGCAGGCCTTTCTTTGGTTGAACAACGCGGTCCAGGCCCTGGAAGAGTCAACAAGGGCAGGGACGGTGATGGTCCTTTATGCTGCGATACTGAGCAAGGTTATCCCAGGGGTTATTGGCCACCTATTGATCGCCTCCATAATAAGCGCCCCCGCAGCAGTGACAATAGCCAAACTGATGATCCCGGAGA
>JAUUVE010000115.1 GCA_030589715.1 Desulfobacteraceae bacterium
CCGGGTCTCGATCAAACTGGGTAAAGACCAGATTCCATATCTCCAGATATCGATCGCAATCACATCCCGGGGCACAGCCTGGTTGCCCGCACCCAAGGGAGGGGCCCTGATCAAGATGGATCTCTGAGCAGGGACCGCAGGGACCGGTATCTCCCATGGCCCAGAAGTTGTCTTTTTCGCCCAGTCGGGCGATCTTCTCCTCGGGAATACCCATCTTATCCGTCCATATCTTATAGGCCTCATCATCATCCTTGTAGACGGAAACATATAACCTGTCGCCGGGCAGGTTATAGACATCGGTCAGGAGTTCCCATCCCCATTCTATAGCCTCCTCTTTGAAATAGTCCCCAAAGGAAAAGTTCCCGAGCATTTCAAAAAAGGTATGATGTCTCGGCGTGTAGCCAACATTGTCAAGATCGTTGTGCTTTCCGCCAGCCCTCACACACTTCTGGGATGTGGCTGCCCTGGTATAGCCCCTCTTTTCCTCTCCAAGAAAGAGCCTCTTGAATTGAACCATACCTGCGTTTGTAAAGAGCAAGCTAGGGTCATCCTTTGGAAACAAGGAAGAACTGCCCACAATTTCGTGGCCGTGTGCCTTGAAATAATCAAGGAATTTTTGCCTGACCTCTTTGAAATCCATCTCAATCATCCGTGTCTTTACTTCATAGCTTTGTAGAATCCAGGCTCTTGAAACTTCGGGATGATGGTCTAATCGCTCAACCCTGATTTACTCTTCGGGCTGCTCCTCCTGACGATTGCTGTCCCCTTCCCTGTCCTCTCTGAGCCCCGTCTTTTCCATGATCTGAGCAGCAATATTGTCCCTGATATCAATATTTTCAACCAAGAATCGCCTTACGTTCTGTCTCCCCTGACCGATCCTTTCGTCTCGATAGGAATACCATGCCCCGCTTTTCTCCACTATGCCTAGGGAAACGCCCAAGTCAAGAATATCACCCTCCTTGGAGATCCCTTCCCCGTAGATTATGTCAAACTCAGCGTCCTTGAAGGGGGGTGCAATCTTATTCTTTACCACCTTTACCCGGGTCCTGTTTCCCACCACCTCGTCCCCTTCTTTAATGGCGCCTATCCGTCTTATATCCAGCCGCTGGGTCGCATAGAATTTTAGGGCATTCCCGCCTGTGGTGGTCTCGGGGCTCCCGAACATAACCCCTATTTTCATCCTGATCTGGTTAATAAAAATCACACAACACTTGGACTTACTGATGACCGCGGTAAGCTTCCTAAGGGCCTGGGACATGAGTCGGGCCTGCAAGCCCATATGCTGGTCACCCATGTCCCCCTCAATCTCGGCCCTGGGCACAAGTGCGGCCACGGAATCTATGATCAGGACATCGATGGCCCCGCTCCTGACCAAGATTTCTGTAATATCCAAGGCCTGTTCCCCTGTATCGGGCTGCGAGACCAAAAGGCTGTCCACATCTACGCCCAGATTTCTGGCGTAAGCAACATCCAGGGCATGCTCGGCATCCACAAATGCCACCATGCCCCCCTTCACCTGTGCCTCGGCAGCAATATGAAGGGCCAAGGTGGTTTTACCTGAGGCCTCAGGCCCGTATATCTCCACAACCCTTCCGCGCGGGACACCACCTACTCCGAGGGCCAGGTCCAAGGCAAGTGATCCTGTGGAGATGGCCGGCACATCGACTACCTTTTCGTCCCCCATCTTCATAATCGCTCCCCGGCCGAATTGTCTTTCTATCTGGGAAATGGCCTGTTCGACCGCTCTTTCTCTATCCATAAGGATTCTCCTTTCCCCTTAATGCTTTCCCGTAAGGGGCCATGCCTTCATTTTGGTATAAACTGCCCCACCCGGGTTCAGATCACTCCTAAACAGAACCATCTCCCCTAGGGGACACAATGGACTGGTCAGGTCCCTATACCTGGAAAGAAATTCATCCAGATGTACATCAGTCCTGGAGCCCTTTCGGAACCTCCCAAGGGTCAGATGTGGCCTGAACCGGCGCTTCTCCTGTTTTACGCCAAAGGGTCGCAGCCCCTTTTGCAAGGCATCCCTAAAATAGGACATCCTCTCAATATCTCCATCTAGACCGATCCAGAGGACCCTGGGGCTATTCTTACTGCCAAATACTCCGGTACCCTTTAATGAGACATCGAAGGGTGAATATTGCGTACAGACCTTTTCGGCTGCCTCACTTATGGGGCTGATATGCCCTTCAAGGACATCCCCCAGGAATACCACCGTGAGATGTATGTTCTCTGTCTTCACACCCCTCACATCAAGAGGAGACTTCCCCAGATCTCCAGAGACTTGTGAAACAATGTCTTTGATCTCCGGGGGCAGTTCAAACGCCAGGAAGGAACGGATCTCCATTGAGGAACCTCCTAATCCAGTCAAGCGCCATCATAGTACCGTTCAATTTGACCTTGTGCCGGTCGCCCCAAAACCGATATTTCCTTAAAAAAATTTGCTTGTCAGTTGCCAGTCCAATATGGACGGTCCCCACAGGCTTTTCCTCACTACCACCTTCAGGTCCGGCAATGCCTGTTACTGCCAGGCCCAAGTCTGTCTTCATACGGTCTCTTACCCCCCGCGCCATTTCTCGCGCCGTTTCGTCACTCACCGCCCCGTACCTATCAAGTGTCTCCTGCTGGACATGAAGCAGATCTACCTTGGATCGGTTGCTGTATACAACCACCCCACCCTGAAAATACCCTGAGCTGCCTGGCACACTCGTCAGCCTATGGCCTATCAGGCCTCCTGTACAGGATTCGGCAACTGAGAGGGTCAGGCCTTTCTCGATAAGGAAAAGGCCTACCATCTCTTCCATCGTCCGATTGCCCGTGGCAAAGATATAGGCCCCTAAGAGCTGCCTCACCTCCTTTTCGACCCTGTCCAGCTCTTTTTTGACCTTAAGCTCTTCCGCACCCTTCAGCGTGATGGTGATATGGTTTTCCGGGAAATGGGGGTAAAACCCGAAATCCACATCCCCCCCCTTCCCTTGGTACTCCTTAAAAATCTCAACAATTTCCGGCTCGCTGAGGCCATACAGCTTCAGGACTCGCTGCCCCGTAACAGGGATGCCCTTGTAAAGGCTTAAGATCTCAGGGACCACGACCTCATCCATCAGGTAGCGCATCTGATCGGGCACCCCGGGCAGGAAATAGAGGCGGACCTCCCTCTCGACTAGTGAAAAGCCGCATGCCCTACCATCCGGACTTAGCATCCTAGCCCCTTCAGGGAGCCATGCCATCTTCTCAAGTGAGGGAGTGATCCCAATCTTTCGAGCCTTGGCATACGTCTTGATCTTCTCCAGTAACTGTTGGTCTAAACAGAGTGGTCTTTTGAGGGATTTGGAAACAATGGCCGTGGTCATATCGTCCTCGGTTGAACCCAACCCCCCTGTAACAATAACAAAGCTGGACCTTTCTACGGCCTTTTTCAAGACCTTTGAGACCAACTCGTAATCGTCTCCCACTGAGACAATCCTTGTAACCCGCAGGCCTGCAGCAGTGAGTCTACGTGCGGCATAGCATGAATCTAGATCTACGGTCCTTCCAGAGGTAAGTTCGTTGCCTATTGTTATGATCTCTCCGTGCATGCCATCCTTGTGCTGCTTAAGTTATCCCTATACTTCCTTCTAGGCGTTCAAAGGTTCAGATTTTCGGTGAACCTTAGAACCTCTGAACCCTGAACCTATGAACCCGTGAACAATTACCCTTATCTTTAAGGGTTTTGACCCTAAACGTCAATCACTAACCGCACTCCTCCACCACCTCCCAGAGCATCTCGGCAACCGCATGTGTCCCACCCATCTTTTCACAGTCTCCGCTCGCATCCATCTTGGCCTCTCCCCAGCACAATGGAAGAGGCCAAGAACCTCATTTACAGCTCCGGGCAGGCATGGTATCTAGCAGACAAATGATAGAGGTCAGCCATGGAAAAAGCCCTGTGTACTGACAGGCTAACAGCGATTTTGTTGAGCAGTTAAAAAATATTACCGGAAGGGGTGTAGAAATGACTGGTTTTTTCGATCTATTGAAAAAGAGAAGATCCATCAGAGATTATGAGGAGAAAGATGTCCCCCTGGACCTTGTCAAGGAGATTATCAGGGAAAGTTGTCTTGCTCCTAGCTCAGGCAACGGCCAGCCGTGGAGGTTTATCATTATCAACAACAGGGATTGGATAGAGAAGCTTTCAGATGAAAGCAAGAAGAACATTTTGTCCTTCATAGAGCAGAACCCTGATGCTCCTCTGAAGCAGTACGAGACTGTTCTTAGAGACAAGCATTTCAATGTGTTCTATAACGCTCCCTGCCTGGTTTTCATCGGAGGCTCCAAAAAGACCGGATCAATCCAGGTGGATTGCACCCTTGCTGCCTGTTATTTCATGTTCTCGGCCCAGGCAAGGGGGTTGGGTACCTGCTGGATCGGCTTGGGCACAAACATCCAGAACCCTGAGATTAGGAAGCAGATAGGGATGCCGGAGGATTACAGAATTGTGGCCCCTATTATTATCGGATACCCGAGAACTATTCCCGACACACCGGAAAGGATGGACCCTCATATTCTGAAAACTGTCCGCTGAGCCGGCCTTTGGCTTTGAAGAAGTGCCTGGTTATTGAAAAGGATAAATGATGCCCAGATCAATCATCCATCTTGACATGGACGCTTTCTACCCGGCGGTCGAGGTTTTGGATAACCCTGAGCTCAAGGGAAAACCCGTCATAGTTGGCGGCAGCAAGGAAAGGGGTGTTGTCTCATCCGCTTCCTATGAGGCTCGCAAGTTTGGTGTCCACTCCGCCCAACCGATGGCAACCGCCATACGCCTTTGCCCAAACGGAATATTTCTGCCGGCCAGAATGTATAGATACAAGGAAGTTTCAAAGCAGGTATTTGAGATATTTCATTGTTTCACGCCTTTGGTGGAGCCACTTTCCATAGACGAGGCATTCCTGGACGTTACAGGCGCCAGGCGCCTTCTTGGCGATGCAGTTGAGATTGCGAAAAAGATTAAGCGCATGGTTTTTGAAGAGCCCGGGCTCACGGTCTCAGCCGGTGTTGCTCCATCCAAATTTGTGGCGAAGATCGCCTCTGATATGGAAAAACCTGATGGCCTAACGGTTGTGCCTCCTGATAAGGTTAGAGAATTTCTGGACCCGCTTCATATCAAGAAGATGTGGGGCGTTGGAAAAGTGACACAGAGAGCCTTAGCCCAACTAAACATCCATACATTCAAAGACTTAAGCCAAATTAGGGTTGAAGTCTTGGAGCGAAAATTTGGGAAGCACGGTGCCAAGATGTATGCTCTAGCCATGGGGATTGATGATAGGGACGTGGAACCGGAACATGAAACGAAATCTATCGGCCATGAGCAGACTTTCATGAAGGATATCATGGAGTTGGATGATGCTAAAAAGGAACTCCTTGCCTTGGCCAACAAAGTGGCCGGCAGGATGCGTCGTGAAGAGGTTAGCGGAAAAACCGTCTCCCTAAAAGTGAAGTATAATGATTTCAAGCAAATAACCAGGGCTGCGACACTCCCAAAACCCACTGATGATGGGTTTGAGATATACTCTGTTGCGTGTCGTCTCCTTGAAAAGACAGAGGTGGGCAAAAGGCCGGTCCGGCTCATTGGTATCTCTTTATCCCAACTCTCTTTTCTTGGGGCAGGGGAACAGCTATCCCTTTTTAACCGAGACCAATCATCTCAAAAAAGGAAAGAACTGAACATCGCCCTGGATTCGATACTCGAAAAACATGGTGAAAAAAGCGTCCGCCCAGCCACGCTCATTTCCAATAAATAAAGGGACTTTTGGGATATGTCTTTTCGTAACAATGTTCGGACAGTAGAAGCCATGAAATGCAAGTGTGGCCAGAGACTGCAACTAGCGCGCACATGAAGGCACACTGTATGGCGCTGCCCGGGCTGTGGCAGCGAATATCCTTTTAAAGATTTCCTTCACCTGCTGGATGATGACCTGGAGCAGGTTCTGGCCAATGTTCGGGTAGACCGGTTGTGAGCCGATCGGGCATCTGCACGGCGGCCAAATCCATTGTCGGGCTCGGTCAGGAACCGGGGTAAAGGAGGCCCCCTTTCCCCGCCCTAAGTTCATTGACTTTGAGCCAAAAATTGGGAAATATGAAACCCATCGGAGGTCAACACTGGAAAATCAATACTTGACATTTCTCAAATGCAAGGATTATGCAAGTTATGGTCGCATCTGCGGACGTTGGAAAGGCATACAATATGTGGAAATCGGGGCTGAATTGACACAAAGGCGCATCTCGCTTATACTCGATTCCACTAAAATCAAAAAAACTGTCCTTTTGTCTCCTAAATCGACCTTTATTTAGATCTGGAGGGCGTTAAATATGAAATGCCCAGAATGTCAAGCTGACAATCGTGAGAAAAAGAAATTCTGCCATGAGTGCGGAGCCAGGCTTTCATTGCTTTGTCCCCAATGTGGGGCTGAAATCCCTCCAAGAGATAAATTCTGCAGCGAATGTGGTCAAAAATTGGATGAGGCTAAAGAAGGAACAGAAAAATCAACTGCTGAAGGTGAAGGGGAGCGCAAGCATGTGACTGTGCTCTTCTCCGATCTTTCAGGTTACACGGCTATGACTGAAAGGCTCGATCCGGAAGATGTCAAGGAGATCATGAGCCGCATCTTTGGTGAGATTGCCCAGG